>CAYVWD010000034.1:0-4370 GCA_964455405.1 uncultured Candidatus Nitrosopelagicus sp.
ATAGTGACTGGATGTTTTTTCATAATTGGTTGATTTGGATCATAATATGCTAAGGTATGATGTAAGAAATTTGTATCGTCTCTTACTGGAAAATCAGTTCTAGCATGTCCACCACGAGATTCCCTTCTATTGATTGCACCAACTAATACCACCTCAGCAACTCTAAACATAGAATCAACTTCCATGACATTTGAGAAATTTGTATTATATTCTTTGGCTTTGTCATCAACATGTTTCCATGTTTTTTCCTTAAGTTCTCGAATTTTTTTCAATCCTTCGACAAGTTCATTTTCTGACCGATACACATATGCTTTTTCATTTAATGTGTCACTAATCTCTTGTTTTACTTCATATGGATTTACTTCGCCTCTTCCGCGGAATATTCCATCATAGATTCTTGTCTCTTCTTCAGTCACTAGATGAGTTGGGAACTGTGTTGAAGTGTGTTGTTTTTCAATATAATCAGCTGCGAGTGAACCAGTGATCTTTCCCCATACTATACACTCAGATGTGGAATTTGCGCCAAGTCTGTTTGCACCATGAACGCTATTACATGCAGCTTCTCCTGCAGCCCAAACACCCTGTAATTCTGCAGCGCCGTCTATATTTGTATGAATTCCACCCATCATATAGTGGCAAACAGGTCTAACATCAAGCATTTCCTGAGAAGGATCAATCCCTGAGAACTTTATTGAAATTTCTCTAATACCACCCAATTTGGCTTTGATCTTTTCATCACCTAAATGACGTAAATCAAGTTTCATAGACTCAACACCTGTTTCATGATTGAACCCACGTCCTTCATTAATTTCTGTTATAATTGATCGTGAAACAATATCACGTGGAGCAAGCTCCATTTTTCCTGCTGCGTATTTTTGCATAAAACGTTCACCCTGATTATTGATTAGATAACCACCTTCTCCTCTTGCACCTTCTGTGATCAGAATTCCAGATGGTAATATTCCTGTTGGATGGAATTGGACAAACTCCATATCTTTAAGAGCCATACCTGCACGATATGCCATATCAATTCCATCTGGTGTTGATGACAATGCATATGTAGAATAACTATAGATTCTTCCAGCACCACCAGTAGCTATAATTAACGCCTTTCCTTTAATTGAGTAAAACGTTCCTGATGATAACTCTATTGCAGTGATTCCAGCAAATTGTTTTCCATCATGTATTATTGATGTTATAAACCATTCATTAAGAAATTCAATATTATCAAATTTTTGACATGTGTCATACAGAGTCTGCATTTCAAAAAATCCAACCTTATCAATTGCATATGTTGCTCTTGGATAACTATAACCGCCAAAATTTCTCTGATCAAGTTTTCCATTCTCTTTACGTGACCATGGCATGCCCCAATGTTCTAATTGATAGATTTCATTTGGTATCATTTGACAAAGTCTTTCTGCTACATCCTGATCAGCTAAAAAATCACTTCCTTTTACAGTATCATAAATGTGAGACTCGATAGTATCTCCATCATCTTCTTGAATGACTGCTGCTGTTCCACCTTCGGCAGAAACTGAATGTGAGCGCATTACCTGAGTTTTTGCAATAACACCAATCTTAATTTTTGAGCTTTTCTTTGCTGCCTCTATTGCAGCTCTTAATCCTGCAAGACCAGCACCTGCAATTATCAAATCATATTCTATAGATTCAGGCATCTGATGTTAAATTCCAAATAGGTTACTTATGTATTATAACAAAATCATTAGGATCGAAGCTTTAATATATATCACTAGTGATATCACTAGTGATGATTTCGGATTGGTTTCAAAGAGTTGGAAGTTCAATACCTAGAGGTTTTTCAAGATATTATATTCTTGAACTTTTGCAGAAGAAACCACATACAGGGAAAGAAATCATCGATCATGCTATAAAAGAAAGTGGTGGTCGATGGAATCCTTCACCTGGTTTGATATATCCACTCCTAGGTAGACTATTAGATGAAAACCTAATCGAAGAAACCAAAGATGGTAAATACAAAGTGTCCCAGAAAGGTAAAACTACGTTAAGAGATCTTGAATCGTTTAATGATATCGTGAAAAAACAGTTAGATACGATTTTCCGGATGGGAAATATTGGAAAATTTGTTGCGATGGATGTTTTAGAAAGAATAACAATACTGGGAAATCTACTAAGTTCAAATATTGAAAAAATGAGTAGAACTGAAGCGGAAAAATACAAGAAATTTCTACAGTCTGAGCTAAAAAAACTAGAGGATGTTAGTAAGATTAAATAAAAATTCATCTAAATTAATTGATATATAAAAAATGTAAGGTGTGAGCATGAAAAATCTTAGAAAACTAATTAATAGTAAAACAAAACCACTTGTCGTTCCAGGTGTGTATGATGCAATAGGTGCAAAAATTGCTCAAAAAGTTGGATTTGATGCTATGTTTCAAACAGGTTATGGGACATCAGCCACTTTATTGGGAATGCCTGATTATGGATTTATCGGTGCGTCTGAAACTTTAGACAATGCAAGAAGAATATCTAATGCTATCTCAGTCCCCTTAATTGTAGATATAGATACTGGTTATGGAAATGCTTTAACTGTAAGAAAATTAATCCAAGAACTAGAAAATGCTGGTGCATCAGGTGTTTTTTTAGAAGATCAGAAATGGCCAAAGAGATGTGGACACATGAAAGGAAAAGATGTTATTGGAAAAGAAGAATATGCAGAAAAGTTAGAATCTGCAATTGATGCTAAATCTAGTAAAGATTTCATAATTGTTGCCAGAACTGATTCAAGAGCAGTAGAAGGATTAGACAAAGCCATAGAAAGAGGGAATTACTACAAGAAGATTGGTGCAGATGTAATTTTTGTTGAGGCTCCAAAATCTTTAGATGAGATGAAAAAAATTGGTGAATCAATTAATGCACCACTAGTCGCAAATATGATAGAAGGTGGTGCAACACCCATAAGCTCTGCGACAAAATTACATAAGATGGGATATAAAATTATCTTATATCCACTCTCAATTCTATATGCAAATACATTTGCAACATTGAAAATTTTACATGAGTTAAAAAATAAAGGCACTACTACACAACTAAAAAATAGTCTGGTTCGTTTTGACCAATTTAATGATATTGTAGAATTATCAAAATATAGTAAATTAGAAACCAAATATTCAAAATAAAAAAGAAAACTAGTAAAGATTAATTGTTTTTTCTCTTTACTTCGATTTCAATTGTTGAAACATTCCGTGTTTTTCCATCTTGGGACTCTAAACTTTCAGATCCGATGGAGATTTGACCAATAGTGTATCCGGCGTTTTCAGTCTTTCTTGAAATTATTTGTGCAACATCAACTGCTCGTCCTATGCTCATACCACGAGCTTTGATGCTAACTGCGGGTAAGTTTGCCAATTGAATTAACGTAGATGTAACATACGCCATTATTGGTTTCTTACCGATGAATATTGTGTCTCTTTGTTCGGTCGACATGCGAATAAGACATTAGTCTATAATTTAAATCTAAGATTTACACCAAGAAAAACAATAATTATTCAAGTCTTTACTAGAATATTGAAGAAATCTTGACTCCCGAATATAATTTAATTCTAGATGCACTTGATTCGTCTGATAGAGAGAAGAAGATTTCTTTGCTATCTAAACTAACACAGATCACAGAACAGACAGTTATCGGAAAAATGATTTCATTATTGGATGATAGTGACATTACAATTAGAGGTGAAGTTTTTAGTGCATTATTTCTAAACGAAAATGATATCTCCGAACAGTTAATTAAAAATTTAAGTAGTAACAGTAAAAATATCAGAGCATTCGTCTCTCTAATTTTGGCAAATCGAAATGATAAGAATGCAATTAATTCTATAATAAGTTTGACAAATGATCCTAATGGAGTTGTCAGAAGTTGTGCATTTAGCGCATTAGGTCATCTTAGAGCAAACAATATTAGACAGGAAATTCATCGTGGTATTTTTGATTCAAACATTGAAGTAAAGAAAAGTGCTGCATATGCTTTGACATTGATTAATGAAGAATTTTCAAATGAGGAATGGATTGAGTTGGAGAAACAAAAAGATCCTGACTTGGCAGAAATACTGAAAGAATTCTAATAAAAAACGCAGAGAGAGGGATTTGAACCCCCGCGTTCTTGCGAACACAGGCTCTCAAGGCCCGCGCCCTACCAGGCTAGGCGACCTCTGCACGTTGTGATAAAATTTACTGGTTAAAATTTGTTCAGCTTTGTATTACAAAAATAAAAATAAAGAAATTTGCAGAAGCATTAGAAATCATACCACTTACAATTGCAGAAAATGCAGGAATGGATCCTATCGATACAATGGTCACTTTACGTGCAAAGCAAAGTGAAGGTAAAAAAT
>CAYVWD010000035.1:0-9021 GCA_964455405.1 uncultured Candidatus Nitrosopelagicus sp.
GACACTGATTACAAATTGTGCTTTGTCATCAATTACAATTACAGCTGGATCTGTTTTTTTATCCTTGATATGAGGTGCAAGTAATCTAATCACCGCACCAAGTGAGAATAGACAAATCAATGCATCATTTGATTGGAACAAATCTACAATTTTTACCGAGGTTGAATCGTCATACCAATTAATCATTTCATTATTATCAGAAAATTTTGATGGAGCAAAGATCTGCCAATCTGGAAATGACTGCTTTAATGACAATCCCATTGCAATGCCATTTTTGGTTATAGCAAGAACAGAGATTCTTTCCATATGAAAAATTTGTCTAGTTTAATTAAATTCCTTACGTTTGCTCATATTTGGATAAAATACTACCATCAAAATCAAAGAGGATGACTTCCACAGGTATTTTTCCTTCAGAATGAGTTCTCATTTGTAGGCACGCTTCTTTTGAAATCTCATCAAAAAACCCATTCACCACATCTTCCATGATAATTTCTTGTACATTCCTTGCCGTGTTTGCATTTTTAATTTTTTTAACAGTCTCATCATTAGCGTTACATCTTTTTGCAATTTCTGAAAGAAATTGCATATTTACTTTGGAACCTTTAACATGGGTTTGTTTTACGCCAGCAGCCATCTTTGCTAATTTCCCAATAAATCCTGCAACATATGCTTTTTTGAGTCCTTTTTTTGCACACTGCTGAATTGTATATCCAGAAAAATCTCCCATCTGAATAAATGAGTGATCTGGTAGTTCGATAATTTTTCTTGCAAAATCTTCACTGCGTCCACCAGTTGTTAAGAAAACAATATCATCATTCATGGATCGTACAACATCAATTTGCTGTCTTATTGCTGCGGCAAATGATGCAGTCGAATAAGGAATAACTATTCCACTAGTACCAAGAATTGATATTCCACCCATAATTCCAATGCGCGGATTATCAGTTTTTACTGCAAGTTCTTTTCCTTTAGGAACTGAGACAACTATATTTATTCCATTTTGTTTCAATACATTTTCACCAACTTCTTGGATATTTTCTAAAATCATTTTTTTTGGAGTTGGATTTATCGCTGCAGTACCAATCTCTAATCCCAATCCAGGTTTTGTTACTCGACCAACTCCAGCTCCACCATCTATCTCAACAGAACCAGTATTATCTGTTAATGAGAGTTTAACAAAAATTTCAGCGCCATGTGTAACATCAGGATCATCTCCACCATCTTTTATGACAGAGCACACTGCACTGTATTTTGAGAATTCACAATTATTGATCTTGATCTTAATTCTATCTCTTTTCGGTAAAAGTACCTCAACATCATTAATATCCTCTTGTTGAATGATCGCTAATAGCGCAGCTTTTGATGATGCGGTTGCACAAGTACCAGTGGTAAAGCCTGTACGAAGTTTTTTGCTAGATTCCTCTGTTAGTCCCACGTTGCAATTTTTCTCTTTAACGTAATAACTTTTTTCAGGGTTTAATAATTTCAAATAATATTATCCAAATTGCCACGAGAGATAATCCCCCATAAAGAATAAAATGAGTTGACTTCTGCGAAATTGGTTTTTCTCTATTATGTGTCTCTGCATTAAAATCTCCACCAAACCCTCTTTTTGCAGAACTCTCAAAATTAAACCTCATATCATCACCCATTTTTTTGCCCTGATACTTCCAAAAATCAGAATGTGCTTCTTCTGCTGTTCTTTCTTGCTCTCCGAAAGATTTCTTCCTATTTGACTTGAGGATTTGATACGCCTCAGAAATCTCTTTGAACTTTTTTCCGTCTCTAAATTCAAGATTTCTATCAGGGTGATATTTCAGTGATAATTTTCTATACGCCTGCTTAATTTCTTTTGGAGTAGAATTGTCATCCACTCCTAGAATTTGTCTACACTCCACAACACTTTTTCCTAATTTCACATGAACGTTAGGCGCCATCCATCTCTGTCTAAACAGGTTTAAAATTAAATGTTATAGTATTTCTTCATGAGTAAACTCTTGAAGGATAGGATTGCTATTACTGGTTCCACTGGATTTATTGGAAAAAATCTAACAGAATTTTTTGATAAAACTAACACCAGATACATATCAATTAAGAAAAAATCTTTTCAGAGAAAAAATCTTCCATCATTATCAGGATGTTTTTGCATGGTACATCTTATTGGTGTAGGCAATGCAACCATTGAAAAAAGCTTTGATAAAGTGAATGTCGAAATTACTAAAAAGGCTATTATGATTTGCAACCAATCAAAAATTAAAAAAATTATTTATTTTAGCGGTCTTGGAGCATCAGAAAACTCATCATCCAAATATTTTCTTTCAAAATTTAAATCAGAACAAATCATCAAAAACTCTGGACTTGATTATACAATATTTCGACCATCATATATTATTGGAAAAGATGATTACCTTACCAAAAACATACAAAAACAAATTAGAAATAAGATGATTCTGATTCCTGGGTCTGGTAATTATGTCATACAACCTATTTCTATTTATGATGTTTGTAAAGTTATTAACATAGCATTAAACGGAAATAATTTCTCAAAGAAAATTATCGATCTTGTTGGACCTGAAAAGATATCATTCAAGAAATTTTTAGAAAATTCAGCAAGACCTAGTGTATCTTTAGAAAATATACCATTACCTAAAGCAAGAAATTATGCAATGACGAACAAAAATTTTCCATATGGCATTGAGGATCTTAATATTTTATCAGGAAATTTTCGAGGTAATCATAAAAAACTAGAAAAACTATCTGGTTTAAAATTTGCAAAAATTAGAAAAATCTAGATACCGGCTTCTTTTCTCAACTCATCAGCCTTATCCGTATCTTCCCATCTAAATTCAGGCTCGTTTCTTCCAAAATGACCATATGCTGCTGTTTTTTGATAGATTGGTCTTTTCAAGTCCAGATGCTTAACAATTTCCGCAGGCCTCATATCAAAATGTTTATTGACTAAATTTTCAATCTCATTTTCTGAAATTTTATTTGTACCAAATGTACTTACCATTAATGAAACTGGTTTTGCAACTCCTATAGCATATGCAACCTGTACCTCACATCTATCAGCTAATCCAGCTGCTACAATGTTCTTTGCAACATACCTACACATGTAGCATGCTGATCTATCTACCTTTGATGGGTCTTTGCCAGAATAAGCTCCACCACCTTGTCTACCCATTCCACCATACGAATCCACGATTATTTTTCTTCCAGTTAGTCCTGCATCACCGTGAGGTCCTCCTATCTCAAACTTCCCTGTAGGGTTCACATGTACCATAATCTTGTCATTCCAAAGCTCACCACAAACTGGTTTTATTACACGTTCAGTAATTTGTTGAGTTATTTCTTCATGTGAAATATCAGGAGAATGTTGAGTAGAAATAACAATTGCTTCAGTTGTTTTGGTAATTCATCTTCATATCTAACAGAAACTTGTGATTTACCATCTGGTCTGATCCATGCCAACTCACCATTTTTTCTAACCTCAGTCAATTTTTTTGTTAATTTATGAGCTAAAAGTATTGGTAATGGCATAAGTTCCTTTGTTTCATTTGTTGCGTATCCAAACATTAAACCTTGGTCACCTGCACCTTGTTCTTTGTTATCATTTGCAGTCACACCTTGTGAAATATCTGGGCTTTGCGTATCTAATCTTACCATGACTTCACACGAGTCTGAATCAAATTTTAACGTAGGATCATCATATCCAATTTCTGCAATTGTCTTTCTGATAATACGTTCAATATCAAAACTTGATTTTGATGTAACTTCTCCTGCAACCCCGACAAAACTAGTCGTCGTCATGGTTTCAACTGCGACTCTGGAATCAGCATCACCTCTTAGGAATTCATCTAAAATAGCATCAGAAATTTTGTCACAAACTTTGTCAGGATGACCTTCTGTCACTGATTCGGAAGTGAAAAGATAACTCTTCGTCATAATTTTCCAGAAAATTAGATCTCGTCTTCTAATTTTATGAAAAGGACGTTGTTTCCTCTGAGAATAACTCTCCCAAACTTTCCTACGGTTTTTCCACCGTTAAGTTCTTCCGCCTCCGTCATTATCAAATTCATGTAGGAATCAACATTTTTCATTTTTCCTTTATACTCTACTTCATTCTTTAGTCTAACTATTACAGTTTTTTTAACACTTTTTTGTAATGTTGTTAATGGTCGTTTAGCTGTTGTTTGTGACAATAATTTTACACTTGATACAAATCGAATTTTTTGAGAATATAAAGTCTTGCTTAAGAAACATAGTGATCATTTAATTTTTTGTTAGTTTTCATGTAATTATAATGAGCATAACTGAACGAAAAAAACTAGATGAGATATTTCTACATGGAACTAATTGTGGGATAATTACTGATATTTTTGGTTTCAGAGGAACAGGAAAAACTCAGATGGCATTACAATTTTCATTAGAACTACTAAAAAATGGAAAAAGTGTTTTGTTTGTAGATACAACATGCGAATTTAGACCAGAAAGATTTCTTGAAATTATAAAAAATAGGGATTTAGATGATTCATTACTAGATCTACTACAGATTGCAAGAGTTAGGAATACTAAAGAACAGATTGAACTAATAAACCGAATAAAAAAAATTGAAGGTATTTCTATGTTAATTATTGATAATGTGACAGATTTATTTTCATTTGAATACTCAAATAAAGAGCAGTTTAATCTTCAACAAAAAAAATTTATGAATTACATGCATGATTTGGTGCAGCTAGCAATACAAAAGAGGATTCCTGTTATAATTACTAACCAATTAATGAAATCTAATAATATTGAATACGAGCGAATGAAGTATGTAATAAGTAACTATACTCACCACAAAATTAAACTTGAAAAACAAGAAGATCACTATCAAGGAACCTCATCTTCCCTTTACCAAAAATCTCACTTTTTCTATAAGATTGAGAAAATGGGACTAATTGAAAGATCTTAATTTATTTAATCTGTAATTTCTAATTTCTTGTATGACGGATATTTTTGATCAAATTCCAACCATCACAGTTATTTTGATTGCATTAGGTCTTACAGGCGTAATAATCTATGAGCGAACTAGAATTAGGCAAGAAAAGGAATCAAGTGAATAACGCTTTATTAATTGACAAGTTCAATTCATTAGGTTTTAGTAAACTTACTGAAATACAAAAGCAGTCAATTCCAAAAATACTTGAAAAGAAAAACTCCTTAATTATAGCTCCAACAGGATCTGGTAAAACAGAATGTTCTGTAATTCCCATTTTCTCACAAATTAAAAAAACAAAAACTCTGAATAAGATCAAAGCATTATACATTACACCATTACGTGCATTAAATCGAGATGTATTTAGACGAATTATTAGATATGGCGAGATTGAAGGTCTTGGTATTAAAATTAGGCATGGAGATACATCACAGACGGAAAGAAGAAAAATCAGTGATTCCCCTCCAGACGTTCTAATTACAACTCCTGAAACACTAGTAATTTTACTATCTCAACGAAAATATCTATCCGCATTATCTGAATTGGAGTGGATTGTAATAGATGAGGTTCATGAGCTTTTGGCAAGTGAAAGAGGTTCACAGTTATCGATAAGTATGGAACGATTGCAGCTAAACTCTAATCAAGAAATACACCGAGTTGGTCTATCAGCAACTGTAGGTAATATCTCTGAGGCAGGTAAATTTCTTGTTGGAAATAATAGAAAATGTGAGATCATACAAGATAGTTCAATTCGTAAGTATGACGTCACTGTGAAATTTGTGGATGGGGGTATTTATGAGGTTGCTGATGGAATTATTGACTATGTTAAAGAAATGAAAATTCATTCACCGGTACTTTTGTTCACCAATTCCCGCGGTGAATCTGAAACACTTGCTTCCGTATTAAAAGAAAGAACAAAAATGAAGATCGACATGCATCATGGCTCACTTTCAAGACAGGTAAGAGAAGAGACAGAAACTATTCTTCGTGATGGTATACCAGGCATTGTAGTGTGTACTTCTTCACTTGAACTCGGTTTAGATATTGGCTCCATTGATTTAGTCATCCATTATGGCTCACCGAGGCAGGTTTCCAAATTCATGCAGAGAATTGGTAGAAGCAAACACAATAGAGACTCGTCTGCAAAAGGATAAATCATCACAAACCATGCAGATGATGAATTTGAGATCACTGCGATCATCCAAAGAATTGAAGAATCTTCAATTGAAGAACAAAAAGTCCACGATCTTCCATTTGATGTTCTTGCGCATCATTTGGTTGGATTAACCAAACAACTGGGTGATGTATCTGTGGAAACTGGATTTAAGATGATAAAGCAGTCTTACCCGTTTAGGAATTTAACAATAGAAGAATTTTCGAATGTCTTAGAGACACTTGCTTCAGAGTATCTCATATTTTTCGATAGAGAAAGAATGTCCTTCTGGGATTCAAAAGGAAGATCGTTTAGGTACCACTTTGAGAATCTTTCAACCATTCCAGACATTTTAAAATATAGAGTTATTGATATAACTAGCAAGAAATTTGTTGGAACTCTTGATCAACGATTTGTAGGCAGTTATGGTGAATCAGGAAATATTTTTGTTTTACGTGGTTTACAGTGGAGTATTCTAAATGTTGATAAGAAATCATTAAAGGTAAACGTTGAGCCATTTGTTGGAAAAAGTAAAGTTCCATATTGGGAAGGCGAAAATATACCAGTTGATTATATAACTGCAAGTAAAGTTGGTAAGCTCAGAAGAAAAGTAAAGACAGGTTTAGTTAAATTTTCTAACAAAATAATTTTAGAATCAAATTTTGATGTAATCCCAGATGAAAAAACAATTGTTGTTGAATCAGTAAGAACTGAAGATGAAATTGTGTTGCATGCTTGTTTTGGCACAAAAATCAATTCAACAATAGCTACCTTACTATCATCACTATTATCATCTTCACTGGGATATCGGGTTGACGCACGTTCGGATGCATACCGTATCTGTCTATCATCCAAAAAAAGAATTTCAGAGCAAAATCTGATTGATGAATTAACAGATCAGTTTGACATCTATAATATAATGACAACAGCATTAAAGAATACTAATGATATGAATTGGAAAACATGGTGTGTTGCAAAACAATTTAGTGTTGTTGAACGTGGAGCAGCATACACGACAAAAGCAGCTAATATTATCTATAAGCAATTTGAAGATGGACCAATAGTAAAAGAAGCCCTTAGAGAGCTATTTCACAATAAATTTGATCTACCAAACACAGAAAATATCTTAACAAAAATTAAGAATAAAGAAATTATCATTATGTGGATTGACACTAACAAATTTTCATCACTCGCTGATCCAATTTTAGATAATACAACCAAAAGTTTTCCATCACCTGCAAATATTGATAAAAGCATCTTAGATTTGGTAAGAAAACGCCTAGCAAAAACCCAACATAGACTTGTTTGCGCTAGATGTGGAATATGGCAGCAAGTTGTAAATTCTGAAGATATGCCAAACCCACTTAGATGTAAATATTGTAAGGGTAGGCAGATTACTGCGACGTATTTTTCAGATTTAGACTTGCAAAAAATTATTCAAAAAAACCACAATGGAAAAAAACTTTCTAAAGATGAGAATTATAAATACAAAAGAGCTTGGAAAGTTTCTTCCTTATTAGAAAATTTTGGGAAAACTGCTTTAACTGTTCTATCTGGGTATGGCATAGGCGCAGATACCGCAGCACGGATTCTACGAAATATGACAGATGATGAAAATTTATGTAAGCAGATCATGACTGCTGAAAAACAATATGCACTTACAAGAGGATTTTGGGACGATTAGTTTTTCTTAATAATTTTTGAATATGGTGATAATACCAATTCAATTCTACCTTCCAGACCAGGTTTTGCATTAACACCCAAAACCGTAATAATATCGCCTGATGTCAGACTATTTAGTAAATCTGCTTGTTTTCTCCAAGCCTTAATCCAAATCTGGGCACTATCATCCTCAACAAACATTTCAGCTAAGGAAACTGTTTCTCCATTCTTAGTTTGTATTTCACGTCTCTCAGGTGACTTCAGAATTATTGATTCAATACACAAGTTATTACCTTCTTTAATATCAGAAATTTTTGTTCTAAGATCAGAAATGTTTGGAAGTGACTCATCATCAACCTTTCTTACAAAAGAGTCTTGATCAATTCTAATCACATCTCCAAAAACTTTTGATGGCATACATTCTAGTATGCTACCTGAATCAAATGATGTAATTACTCCTGACACATCTTTTATCTGAATCATTTTTTTCGATTTATCAATTCCTAACCCAGTTGTTATACCAGAATCAGATTTTATCACAGACAACAATCTAATTGTAATTGGTTCTATCTCCTGTTTACCTTCAATTTCTATTACAGTAGCATCAGTTCCATGTATTTCGAGTCCTTGATTCCCAGTCTTTGTTCTTACACCATACAGTTTTATTTCTGCATTAGGCGAAATGACTTTTGGTAAAATTGATTCATCTTTACCCCACAGTACCACATTAATCAAATTGTCAGTTTTACCTTTGAGTCGAAATTTTAATGCAGTTGAAGGTTGACCCTTTGAATTTGTAAATTCCAATAAACTGATCATTCCAGATATATTTCCTACAAGAACAAGATCTTTCTGATTCTCTTTTATTTCACTCACATCAACTGTAATTGTATCTATTAATGGGATATTACTAGTGGATTTTGTTGTTTCTATTGTAGCGCCAGAGCCTATGTTGAGTGTAGGCGAACCAGTAAGATCCGATTTCACGTACGCCTTAATAATTTTAATGAGATCCCCCGGTTTGAGATTTTCGATTTCCGGTAAAGTTGCTTTTTCATCCCATAGCTTAACACTCACTCTGGAATTGGCATCGTATACGGTCATGGTTCTCAAGAAGAATGGTGTACCATCCTTTTTGTTAAACTGTTTTGCTGGAGAAAGATTCAAGACACGACTTTGTAAAGTGACTTCTTTTGCTCCAACAAAGAGATCTTTCAACTCTATC
>CAYVWD010000036.1:0-3534 GCA_964455405.1 uncultured Candidatus Nitrosopelagicus sp.
CAACCATGTCCAACATATAATGATATTAATACACGTGATTGGTTTAGTGGTGAAGATAGAATCAATACAACAACAAACAAGTCAATGCCACGTATATACAAATTAGAAGACACAGGATATGATCCCATCGTACATTTTAACAATGAGAAGGAGTTAAATGAGAAACGTACACAAGCAATGGTCAAATCATTAGAGTGGGATGATAAAATTCCCACAGGAATTTTCTACAAAAATGAACTAATTACTCCATATACGAGGAGAATTATAGACAAAATTCCAAATTATGTAGAAAATCCATCTGCCCTACAGAATATTTCTCGTAACGGTAATCCTATAACAAATATTGATAAAATTTTAGATACGCTTAAAGTTTGAATATGAATGAAAAATGATTATTAGACAGTTTTTGAATAGTGATTATACAATTAACGCAACAGAAGTTAACAAAATATTTAGAAAATCCATAATCAATGAATTCTTCATAACAGAATTGATGAAGCTTGATTTTAAAAAATCTGGAATAAAGCATCCTTCAATACCTGATGATGGTTTGATGCAATCACACTTATTGCATGTGTTTTTTGATGTTGAAACTGGTTCTGATTATCCAGATGGGGATGAGTGGTTCATCGCAGAATTTTTGTTTCCATATCAAATGAAATTACCTGATAATCTAAAAGGAACAGACTATTTTACTACAATTTCTGTTGACGAAGGAAAAAATTTTTGGCATCATAGAGAATTGATTCGCTACAAATATGGTAAATCAAAGAAACTCACAGAATCACTTGGCTTTATTGAACAAAAATACAAAGAACTTCATGAATTAGTTGAGCCAATGGAAAAGGATATTAAATAATCTACTTCCAACCACTGTCTTTGGAATTAACAAATCTCTGTTTATTTGCCAGCGCATAATTTATTCTCCACCTTACAGAATCTTTATCAAATGTATATACAATTTCGGTAGTACCAACTGGAAGTTTTTCAGGCTTTAAGTGATATTCTAGTAGTTCAACAACAAAGTCTATTTTTTCCACAGCAGTTCTAAACCATTGACCTTCATCCAATTCAACTATGAATCTGATTTTTGGTTCTCCAGAAAAACTCAGGTCAATCTTAATCGCCTTTCCATTTCCACGACGGCGTTTTAACTCTTTAAAAATTCCTTTTAATTTTTCCCATTCTTTGTATTCAAACCATTTGAAAAACTCGTCATTGAATGCATATGGAAATGGGATCTCAATAGAACTAACGAATTTATCAGTAAAATCATTCTCTATTTCATCATATTCAACAAAAAATTTTCTTTCTAAAATACTTGTAATTACATTAATTTCCCATGGTGAAATACCATAGTGTTTTAAAATAATTTTTTGCGCTTCTTCAGTCATTAAACTTTAAGAAAAAAATTTATTATTAAATATTCAAATTGTATGAAGATATTTCCACAAGTACATTAAACCAACCGTGCTTATCATAAATAGCATTGGTTTCCAGGCAAAAACTGGAATGTCTGGAGTAGAAATTTTAATCTTGTAGTTTTCAAATATTGCATGAACATATTCACTTATTCTGTTATTCCACATTCTATATTCAATTTCATATTTTTTGAGAATTGATTCAATTTCATAAATAACTGGGGTACGCTGACTAAACAAATGTTGTAGATAATCCCTTGATATCTCAACTTCAGCTTGAATTGCAATCATTCCCTTTTTTATATCGAATAATCTTATGTGCATTTCCCATGGTTTTGTTAGTTTTAATGAGAACCCATCACCAATTTGAGATGGCTGTTTATGTTCAAATTTTACCTTAGTAGCTCCTTCCTGCACAAACATTTTCTGAATTTTTTCTACACTTTCCTTTACTATCAAGTGTAATTCTTCAACACCAGATTTTTTATCAACCTGAATCTTTTTTTTTACACCATCGATTAGAGATATTGTTTTTGGATATTTAGTAATATACTGCATTTTAATTCGTTTCAAAAAACCTTCTATTTAAAATGAATTAATTGAGTCTATGTGCAAAACCCCTAACATAAACACATTGTTCATCTGATATTGCCATTTCATTATGAGAAATATTTCTGCTAATCATCTTACATTGTGAATCTCTGATTATTGCTATTGGTTGTGATTCTGAACCTTCACCCATTTTATGATTTGCAATGGAAGCTAGATTGTCAGCTGTTGCTTGAAATGTTACTTTTAGTGGATTTCCATCAAGATCTTTTTCTCCACGCAAATCTCTCACTGGTTCAAATCCTGCACATGCTAATGCAATACCAATAGTCCCGATTCTAGTAGGCATTAACCTACTGTCTACTATGATTATCCCAACATGAATATTATATTCAAAGAAAATTCTTCTTTTAAGATTTTCAGCAACTTGATACGGATTTTCTGGATATAGAATGAGTTTTGTACCTTCAGAATTTGATTTATCAATACCAGCATTTGGCGCTAGAATATTATCGGACAATGTGATTACGAATCCCGATACACCACCAAAAATTTTATCTGATTCTCTCAATATTACTTCAGCAAAACTAGGTTTCATGTTGAATTTTTTTGAAATATGAATCGAGTCTTCTGAGGGGATTATGTTAGTAGCATCTAGAATTCGTCCCTGTGAATTAGAAATATACTTGCTTGAAATTACTATAATATCGCCATTTTCTAATGAAATCTGGCTTTTAGTAAAAACCCTACTTATCTCATCAAATAAAACAAAACTTCCGTTTTGGCGTTTTGCTTTTAGAGGAATAACACTTAATGACATAATTCTTGTATAGAATTTTTCTTATTTATTCTTCTGCAAAGGTTTTAATCTCAAAAAAATTGGCTTTTTGCTATGAATATTACCGAAAAAATTATTGCAAAATCATCTGGTAAACCAAAACTTGAGCCAGGCGATGTCGTTTTTGCTAAAATTGATAAAGTAATGTTACATGATGTTTCAGGTCCAGGAGTCATAAAGACTTTTGAAAAATTAGAAAACGATGGTGTTGTGAAGATCGATAAGCTCTTTGATCCTTCAATGATCTGGGTTACTGAAGATCACTTTGTACCATCAGTTGACAAAATTTCTGCTCGAAACATTACAAAATTATCAAATTTTACTAGTAAATTTGGAATCAAAAAACATTTCAAATATGGTATGGGTCAATATGGAATATGTCATAGTATGTCACATGAAGAAGGTCTTGTTGCACCAGGCTAGTTATATGTAGGTGGAGACTCGCACACAAATACAACAGGTGCATTAGGTGCATTTGCATGTGGTTTGGGGCATACCGATATTGCATATGCTATTTTAAAAGGTAAATTATGGTTTAAAATTCCTGAAACTTTGTATTTTAAACTAAACGGAAAACTACCTGACGGTGTAATGGCAAAGGATTACATCTTGAAAATCATAGGTGACATTACAACTGAAGGTGGAGCTGGAAAAGCAATGCAGTTTGGTGGAAATGGAATCTCTGATATGTCAGTTGAATCTCGTTTAACACTTACTAATATGACA
>CAYVWD010000037.1:0-3769 GCA_964455405.1 uncultured Candidatus Nitrosopelagicus sp.
TGGCGCAATAATTTTTGAGGGCACGGGTCTTGGACACATAGGTAAGACAATGTATGATGTGATCAAAGATGCAAAAGAACAAGGACTATTTCTAGGAATGACATCACAGTGTATAGATGGCAGTGTTAGAATGACAGTATACGACAGTGGTCGTGATCTTTTAGATCTGGGAATCATCCCACTTGAAAACATGATTCCAGAAACAGCCTTAGTAAAAGCAATGTGGGCTTGTGGGAATTCAACTAATTCTGAAGAAATAGAATCATTGATGTTGAGAAACATTGCGTCGGAGTTTTAATTGAATCAAATAAACTTTGAAAAAATTGGTCTTAAAGTAGGTTTAGAAATTCACCAGCAATTAGATACTGGAAAAAAATTATTTTGTGATTGTAAATCGGTTGAAGATGATGAATATACGAATAAATTTAGTAGGAAATTGAGAGCAACAAAAAGCGAACTTGGTCTAATTGATCCAGCAGCTCTCTTTGAAAGTACAAAATCAAAAACTATAGTATATTATGCTAATCCAAACAGTAGTTGTCTAGTAGAAAAAGATGAAGCGCCACCACATGATCTAGATCAAAATGCCAAAAATACTGCACTGTTAATTGGATCTGCGCTAAATTCAAAAATTTTTAGCGAAATGCATGTAATGCGAAAAACTGTAGTTGATGGTTCGAACACATCTGGCTTCCAAAGAACTATGTTAGTTGCACAAGGTGGTCATATTGAGGTGGAGGGTAAACACGTTGGTGTTCAATCTATTTGCTTGGAAGAAGACGCCGCAAAAATAATCAAAGATGAAGATAATAGAAGATTATTTGGTTTGGATCGCTTGGGAGTACCATTAGTTGAGATCGCATTAGAGCCAGTGACTGATGGTCCAAAAACTGTAAGAAATATTGCGCTAACGCTTGGAAGACTACTTAGAGTAACAAAAAAAGTTGCTAGAGGGATTGGAACTATACGTCAAGATGTGAATATCTCAATTACTGGTGGTGGAGTAATAGAAGTAAAAGGAGTTCAAAAATTAGATCAGCTTGAAAAGATCATAGAATTTGAGGCTAAACGTCAACATGGATTGCAAATAATCTCAGAGAAGATCAAAGCGGCCAATTGTGGTGATGTTGACAAAGCGAGTGATATTTTTGTGATTACTGATTTACTAAAAGACTGTGATTCCAAAATTATAAAAAATTCCCTAATGAATCAAAATGAAATTAAGACTATAAGAATAAAGAAGATGCATGGACTTTTTGGGTTTGAACCATACCATGGTATTCGACTTGGAAAAGAAATTGGTCAATTGGTTAGGTTTTTTGGGATTGGGGGAGTGTTTCATTCGGACGAACTTCCTAATTATGGAATTGTTGACTCGGATATTCAAAAAGTAAGAAGCTTTTTAGAATTAAATGAAAATGATGCTTTTCTAATTATTGCAGGAAAAAGTCCATCACTTGATTTTGCAATTGAATCAATAATAAATAGAATTAAAGACGCTAAAAATGGACCGCCTGCAGAAACAAGAGCTGCAACTCCAAATGGAGAAACAGTATTTCTAAGACCAAGACCTGGTGCATCAAGAATGTATCCAGAAACTGACATCCCAACAATAAAAATTACAGATGAGGAATTGGGTCTTGCTAAATCAAAAATTCCAAAATCATGGGATGAATCTCTATTAGAAATTGAAAATAAGTATAAAATTAATTCACAGCTGTCAGAACAAATCTTTGATTCTGAATATTTTGATCTATTTGAAAAAATTTGTTCGGATGACAGAAATTCTCCTAATTTTGTTGCATCAGCATTATGTTCTACTATAACTAATCTGCAAAGGAAAGGACTTGATTCTACACTTCTTGAGCATGATAAAGTACATTATACGTTTGAATTACTAAAAAATAAAAAAATCACAAAGGAATCTGTAGAAATAATATTTGAACAAATAATGTCTGGAAAAGCATCATCTGTATTAGATGCAGTTGAAAAAGCCTCAATTACTCAACTGGATCAAAAAGAACTAGAAAACATACTAGATGAGATAATTGAGCAAAATTACGAAAAGATAAAAAAAGATGGTATACACTCAGTGAGTTCTATAATGGGTCTAGTAATGGAAAAAGTGAGAGGAAAAACTTCTGGCAGTTTAGTAAATCAACTTCTAAAAACAAAGATTCAAGCTATAATAAAATAGGAAAAAAACTAGCGTTCTACTAGTTGTTTGGTAAGAATGGCTACTTCTTGCCTTTTCTTGTTCCAGTTCCTCTACCAGTTACTCGTGTTCGACCTTTAGCAGATGCTTTCTTAGGAGCTGCAGTTAATCTTCTTCTTCCAGTTCCTCTACCAGTAGATATGGTTCTCTTACCAGCTGCTTTCTTTCTTGCTTCTTGATATTCTCTATAAGAATCTCCAGAAAAGCTTGATTTTTTGCTAGTATCTGTTTTTCTACGGGATGTGCCTCTACCGCCGACTCTAGTTACTTTTGCCATGCAAATTATCAAAACTACAATGTTTTAAAGTTGTTCCTAATCGTATTCTATGATTTTACGTGCGGGAAGTGGGATTTGAACCCACGAACTCCTAGGAGATAAGGATCTGAACCTTACGCCGTTGACCAAGCTGGGCTACCCCCGCAAAATAATTTTGATTTTCTAGAATAAGTTCGTTTTTAGGAAAAATTGAAATTATGCCCCTGAGTCAAGTAATAATGCCATTTTGGGAAGTTTATTCGGAAGATATGAAAAAAGTCATTGGTCGCTATAATCAAAAATACTTCTCAGAGATAAAAATAGGCGAAATCGTAAAATCTGTTTATGCGTCATATGTTAAAGAAGGTCATCACTTTATCATTAGAAGTTCTGAAGAGAAATAGGCTAATCTGATTCTTTGAATTCGTTTAAGAGATTCTTTTTAACTTTTGAAATTTTTGTTGGAATTTCAACAATGATGTGGACAAACTGATCACCACGTCTACCTGAATTTTGTCTGGGTAAACCTTTACCCTTAAGTCTTAAAATGGAATTAGGTTGTGTGCCTGATTCGATTTTCATTTTTTCTATATTTTCAAGAGTAGGAACCTGAATTTCAGTACCGAGTGTTGCATCAACCATTGAAATTTTTGCATCACAATAAAGGTCAATACCATCTCTCCTGAAATTAGAATGTTCATTTACTCTAACACGAACTATAAGATCACCACTTTCACCATTTGGAATAGACTCCCCCTCTCCATGTATTACATAATCTCCATTATCAATTCCAGGTGGTAATTGAAATGAGAGATGCTTTGTTCCTTTAACTTGTCCGTGATTACATTTTTTGCATGGTTTCTCAATAATCTGTCCTTCACCACTACATTTTCTACATGGTTGTACAGTTACGAATGTAGAGAATCCCATCTTTCTGCCAACTCGCATCTGTCCTCGTCCATTACAATCATTACATTTTGATTTTGAAGTGCCTGGTTCGCATCCTGTTCCACTACAATCAGGACAATCTACATGTTTTTGTAAATCAAGTTCAATCTGCTTTCCGTGTAATACATCTTCTAGTGTAACATTTGTTTCATACAACATGTCAGAACCAGATTGCCTACCAAAATTACCAAATCTACTTCCTCCAAACAAATTCTCAAAAATTGATTCAAATCCACCAGAACTTCTTCTGCCCTGACTACCAAACAAATCATTAAAGATGTCGTTAAAGTTTCCACCTGCACCTCGAAAAATATCTTCTGTGGAATATCGTCCATCGACGCCAGCATGTC
>CAYVWD010000038.1:0-4573 GCA_964455405.1 uncultured Candidatus Nitrosopelagicus sp.
TGAAGACTGTAGAGTCTGAAACTGCGGAGCAAATTGAAGCAAAATCTGAACTTGAAAGTGTTAAAGAAACTTCAAAGAAAAAAGTGGATGAAAAATGGGGTATTGCGCATATTTACAGTAGTTATAATAATACAATAATACTCATTACAGATTTAACTGGTGCTGAAACTGTAGCAATAAGTTCTGGAGGTTGTCATGTTAATGCAGACAGATAAGAATCTTCTCCATTTGCAGCAATGAAAGCCGCCAATGTTATTAGTGAATCTGCAAAGTCAAAAGGATTTACATCTCTTCACATTAGAGTTAGAGCAGTTGGAGGCGTTGGTTCAAGAGTTCCTGGACCTGGAGCACAAGCTGCAATCAGAGCACTTGCTAGAGGAGGATTTAGAATTGGCAAGATTGATGATGTTACACCTATTCCTCACGATACCACAAGAAAGAAAGGTGGAAAGAGAGGGAGAAGAGTTTAGGTAACTTCGATAAGTTTCAATTTTACATTACAGTCATTACTTTCAAAATATCTAGATAAAAAATCAATAAATTTTTCAGTAGGTTTGTTCCCTCTTGATTTTTTTATCATATCTGCAAATTCTTCTTCTATAGACAGATGAAGATTTGGTTTTAATATTAAATCAAAAAAGGTCCAACCAAATTTTGACATTGGTTCTCCAAGTAAATAACCATCAATTATTTGACATTTACTTTCAAGATTACCTAATATTTTTCTAATAAGTAATCTATCATCATCATAATTTGTAGTCCCAATCTGGATATAGTAAGTCATTTATCATCAACGACATCAGATTTATGTTTAAATTTATCTGTAATAGAAACAAACTTGCCGTCTTGCTCAACATTGATTTTATTCTGCATTCTGATGTTAACACCAACAGATCTAAATAAAACTAATAATTTTCCCCCATCTAAAATTTCATTAAAATCACCAGATGCAATTAATTCTCCAAGCTTTTCAATAATAATTTTTGATTCGTTCGGAAATTGTGATTCTGCGTTCTGTAATACTTCCATTCCTCTATAACCTAAAATTTTTTCCACATATTCTCTAGGCGTGGGTTGTTCATTTTTGGCTTGATTCAACTCTTGCTCAGTTTCTTTCTGTTTTTCTCTTAACGAGAGATTTTTTTGCATCTCAGCTAAACGTTTTGCCTTTAGAATTTCTAGATCTTTATCAACCAAGACCGAGTTTCCTTAACATGCCTTGCATCTGTCTTCCTTTTGATGCCTTCATCATTGTTTTTGAATTTTTATAATTTTTTAGTAGTTCTTTTACTTCATGCTCAGGCCAACCTGAGCCTCTTGCAATTCTTTTAATCCTTGATGCGTTTAAAAGATCTGGATCTGCTTTTTCATCCTTATTCATACTCTGAATAATGTATCTCCATCGATCTACACGTGTTTCCATTTGTTCAAGTTGATCCTCTTTGACCATACCAGATAATCCTGGCATAGTCTCCATTAAATTCTGTAATGAACCTACTTTTGTGACTTCCTCTAACTGGTAATAGAAATCCTCCATGTTCATTTTTCCACTAGATATTCTTTTCATACGAACTTCATCAGCCTCATTTTCAAGGCTCTTTGCTAAATCGAGAACTGCTTGAACATCACCCATTCCCAAAAGTCTACCTACAAATCTTGTAGGCGAAAATTGCTCCAAATCATCAATTCGTTCACCTGTTCCAACATACA
Source organism: uncultured Candidatus Nitrosopelagicus sp. (assembly GCA_964455405.1). Taxonomy (GTDB): domain Archaea; phylum Thermoproteota; class Nitrososphaeria; order Nitrososphaerales; family Nitrosopumilaceae; genus Nitrosopelagicus. The sequence goes on from CAYVWD010000038.1 coordinate 1,711, forward strand.
TTACCTGCGCACCTGTAGCAGATGACGCTGCTAATGCACCACCGCCTTTTGCAGAGCTATCTAATTTTGTGATCACTATTCCGCCAACAGGTACAGTTTTGTTGAATGCTTCTGCTTGCGAAAAGCATTGTTGGCCTATTGTTCCATCAATCACTAATAATGCAAGATCCGGATCTGCTACTTTGCTAATTTCTGTCATTTCGTCTAGAAGATCCTTTTCTTCCTTATGTCTTCCGGCTGTATCAATTAGAATTATATCCAAATTAGAATTTTCGAAATGCTTTAGTCCTCTTTTTACAATGTCTGATGAGTTTTTGTTATTTTCATCACCATACACCTCAACATTTGATTTTTCACACATGGTTCGTAGTTGGACCAGTGCACCGGGTCGAAATGTATCAGCCCCAATTACTCCAACTCGATATCCCTGTCTTGTAAGAAATTTTGCCAATTTTGAAGAAATAGTTGTTTTACCGCTACCTTGAATTCCTAACATCAGAACTTTGTTAATTTTTCCTGATTTGAAATGAAATTCAGTATCATTTCCAAGTAGTTTTGATAGTTCATCATAAAGAATTTTTACTATATGATCTTTTCTTGATAGACCTGGTGGTGGAGTTTCATTTAATGAACGATCTTCAAGATTTTTTGTAATCTCTAACACCAATTTCACATTTACATCTGATTGTAACAAGGAACGTTGTACATCTTTAGCTAATTCTTTAATTAATTCTTCATCTATCCCAGAAGAATTAACAATCTTTTTGATTGCTGAACGCAAACCATTTTTGAGATTATCAAGCATTATTTTCTAATTCAGCCTCCACTATTTCAAATCTTCCTCTTATACCATCCCAGATTTTCTTTGAATCAATGATTTTTATCTTATTTTTAAAAAGTGGACAGTTTATAACAAAAGTTTCTGCTTCGCCCCCTTCAAAATTTAAGTTAAATTGATATTTCTTACTTAAATTTTCAAGTTTTTCTAATTCTAAATAGTCTATCTTTTTACCAAGCCAAGATTGATCTAAACCACCTGAACTGACACTGGAAATTATAAATTCAAAGTTATTATCGAGTAGTTCCTTCATATACGATAACGCATCTCTTTGCCAAATTGGTGAGATTAATTTTAAATCATTAATTCTGCAGAGTTTTTCAAATTTATCTCGTTGATATACACTTAAAATTCCACCATGGACTATTCCTTCAAAGTCAAATCTTTTTTTTGCATTTTTAATTAACTGATCTAATTTTAATTCTTCAATATCAGGTTTGAGATTGTCTACGAAACTAGTAATTTGTGGAATATCCATCGATTGAGATTGTATTTCAGTTTTTTGTATATTTGGAAAGTGTAATAGATGACTTTCATCAGATTTTGGCATTACTGTGAATAGGACTTGTATATTATGACCAGATTTTTGTGCATCATATATTGCATATGTACTATCTTTTCCCCCCGAAAAAAATGCAGCTAATTTCATATCATTAATTTAATCTGGATGCTTCAAAACTCATAATCTTCATCAAAATTCAGATGGCTTTTCCAAACATCATTAGCATCCAATTTAAGATGTTTTAATTCGCATTATTTTTGTCCTTCCCATTACATTCCAATATTCAATATCCTGTCCTTGTTCAAGCCTTCCACTCACTTCATCATCAATCATATCAATATCAACTGTCTCAAAAGTTTCAGAATTCATTACTTGAATATCAGGGCCCGTGATAGAAATAATCTGTCCAGATTTTTTGTCAATAAGTGGTACATGGACTTGCATGCTAACTGGTCCTACATGCGGTCTCTTTTGACCATCAAATACGCCAACCCCAACAATTCGTGCCTTTGCAGCACCATGTTTTCCAGGTTTACTGGTATCATATTCAGATATTCTGCATGGATCAACAGTAGGTTGATCACTAACTGGTAAAAGAATGTAAGAACCAATCTTTAGTGAACCCAAATCAGATGGTTTACTCATAATGATTAAAATTTTTGAGGGTTATTTACCTTTTTTTATTTTAGTTTTTCAAGAATTGAAAAGCTAACAAGGTTGTTCATTACAATTCCTTTTCTGCATATGTCACGTCTTGTTTGTTCGCAGTATTTATTATCGCTTTGATGACTTTTTTCACTAGATATTTCAAACATAACTATGTGATCGCTATAAGGAAATGTGAATTTTGGCACTTCACTTGCAAAAAGTTTCAGGTTACCAAATCCTGAAATGTCAATCTTCTCTCTTATTGCCGAGTATGCCGCTACATCCATCAAGTCCTCATTAGAATCACCATATTCTAAATAATAAATTGAAATAAAGTTTGTTTTTCCACCTATCCCTCGGTCAAAAATTATATCCTCAATATTAAAAACAAATATTGGTTGTTCTTGAATATATTTTAGGAATTCTTTTTTAATTTTCATAGAATTTTTGAATTTAGCTAGTAAGAAATGATTTACTGATGATGTAAAATATGGTTTGCTATCAGGAGAAAAAGTTGCTGTAACAAAAAACAATGAATTAATATTCCTTGAACTTAGCCACAAATCCTTTAATTCGATTGAATTGTGATTATGTAAATAAGGAACGCACACATATCCAGCTGCATAATTTGTATTATTTGTAGTATTTACCATAAATTTTCTTAATCAAAAAGTATTTAATTTTTCGGAAATTAGTTTCTAAAACTAAAGTTAATAATACAAAAAAAATACAAAATATCAGTCCCCACTTAGCTCAGCCTGGTAGAGCTTCCGGCTGTAGTTGTCGGCTTAGGGCTGAAAAACAGCAGTCTACTAGGCATACAGAAACCGGGTTGTCGAAGGCTCAAATCCTTCAGTGGGGACCATATTTTTTGA
>CAYVWD010000039.1:0-6891 GCA_964455405.1 uncultured Candidatus Nitrosopelagicus sp.
ATGTAAAAGTAATGGGTCCGTCCATATTCGAATCTTTTTCTACATGTCTAGATAATGCTCTGAGAATAACTAAAGGTGTTTTGATTGGTGGACTAGCATTGTTTATCACAACTATTTTTCTATAGTTTTCATTTTATCCAAGTTTCCATAAAATTCATCTAAAAACGAAGAGAGTTCCATTATTGGGACAATTGGTACTTGATTTACAAAGTCAACCTTTTCTTGGTGTAGCGTTACAATGACTGGAACTGCGGATGTTGATTCTGTTTTCTCTACATAGCTCTTAACTCGCTCAACTTGCTTATTGACTATATCATTCAAGGCTGATTGAGTCATTCTTTTCCAATGCTTACAATCAATTAGTATCGAAATACCAAGTTTAGTTCCAACAACATCAATTTCCATTCGTGGTTTAGTTAGTATCAAATTCTTCTGTACTTGAAACCCATTTTCATCTAAAATATGACTGACTAACTCTTCAAAATTTTGCCAACTGAGAAATTCTGATACATCTTCTATGTTTGCTCCATTCCTGATTGCAAATACTGAAGCGCTGATTCTGTCACTATCACGGAACTCGACAATATTTTCATCCAATCTTCCAATTCCATTATGAATAAAAATTTGAAGTAGTTCTTTGGCTGAAAACTCATCCATTTCTGAAGCGGTGGCAAAATCATGCTCAGATACACCACCTGGTATTATTGCTCTTATACCTCTAATGATTAGTTTATGATGCAATGTAAAAATAATATTTGATATTACTATTAAAAGCCTAAAATTTACTAGTTGCTAACCATTAATGAAACAATTGAAAAAAATCAAAATTTTTCTAGCATGCCTTCTTTTATTTTCAGTATTTCCATCTGCATTTGCTGAAAAAGGTACGTTTCTAGATGAAATAAGATTTGTACAGTATATTGATGAAAACACCGCACTCGAAGAAGTGAGGAATGGTAACCTTGATTTGTATTACTATAGAATTTCATCGGATAGATTAAAGGATTCAAATTCTCGTGATGGACTCCAAGTCTTTGAATCAACTGGAGGTTATTTCAGTATACTTTTGAATCCAACTGATTCTGGTGAATTTAATCCATTTTCAATAAGAGAGATAAGATATGCACTAAATTTTCTGGTAGATAGGAATTTGATAGTGAATGAGTTACTTGGTGGTTATGGCGCTCCAATGATTTCAAACTATGGAATTTTTTCTGCAGACTATTTGGGTATAATTGATGTTTTAGAATCTTTTCAGTTCAGATATAACCCAAATCTTGCAAATCAAATAATTACTGAGCAATTAGAAAACATAGGTGCCCAGAAAATTAATGATATATGGTATTATGATGATGAGCCCATAGTAATCACATTTTTTATTAGAAGTGATGACCCTGCTCGAAAGGCTATTGGTGAAATACTATCATCAAAACTAGAATCTATTGGGTTTGTTGTAGAAAAGGAGTTTGGTGACTTGAATAAGGCATTTGTGTTAGTGTACGGATCAGACCCTGCAGAACAGAAGTGGCATCTATATACTGAAGGATGGGGTAGTTCAGGATTCACCAGATATGATTCTGTTGCACTAGCCCAGATGTATGCTCCGTGGTTTTCAAATATGCCTGGAAATAATAATCCATCTTACTGGAACTATCAAAATGATTTCCTTGATGAAATAACACAGAAAATATACTCTGGTGAATCAAATACTGCTGAAGAAAGAACCAAACTGATCAAAGAAGCAACGAGAGAAGGTGTAAATGAATCTGTCAGAATATTTCTTGCTAGTAAAATTGATCAGTATGTTAGTAATGAGGATGTCAACGGTGTTATTAATGCACTAGGTGCAGGTGTACCAAGTAGATTCACACCAATTAATGCTCAAACTAGCGATGAGACAATTACAATTGGTGTAAAACAAATCTATCAAGGTGCATGGAACCCAGTTGGCGGGTTGAGTGATACTTACAGTACACAAATATGGTTCACACTATTTGATCCAAGCCTTACAGGACACCCATTTAGTGGAAAGATTTTCCCGATTAGAACCGATTGGCAGGTTGAAACAAACGATTCACAATCAACCGTCAGTGTTCCAACAGATGCTATTATCTGGGATTCAAAATCAAAAAACTGGAAGCAGGTAGGTCCTAATACTTTTGCAATAAGCAAGATTACATTTGATTTAACATTTGGTGAGTGGCATAACGGGCAAAAAATGGATATGAATGATATAATTTATTCAACATATTTTTTGTTGGAATGGGGTTCTGAGAAAGATGAAAATGATAAAACATTTGATTCAGATTATTCACCACAAGCAGCACAAAATGCCAAAACGCTGGTTGGAATAAAACCAATTGATGAGAATACTATTGAGGTCTATACCAACTATTGGCATTTTGATGAAGGGGAAATTGCATCTTGGGCAAGTCCATGGAGTAGTATGCCATGGGAAATTATGGCTGCTATGGAAAAAACAGTGATTGATGGTAAAACTTCGTTTTCACGTTCCGAATCAATTAGTAAAAATGTGAGCTGGCTATCGCTAATAATTCCTAACGATGCAAAAATGATTCAACAGCAATTACAAGATTTTAAATCATCTGAATTCATTCCAGAGTCACTAACTGGGTTTAAACAAATCCTAGATTTTCAAACACCTAGATATCAATCATCTATAGATTGGATTGCTCAATATGAGCATGCCGTAATTAGTAATGGTCCGTTTTATTTACATGGATATTCACCTGACTCTAGAACCATTACTATCAAATCATTTGATTCTCCGGGATATCCACTACCACAAGGAATATGGAATGATTTTGAACTAGCAGAATTTCCTATGATTGAATCTGTAAGCATTGAAAAATTGATTCAGAAAGGAATGAAATTAGATATTCCAATTAAAGTGAAGAATTCTTCAGAAGTACATTATTTTCTTTCTAACGCGCAAGGGCAAATAGTCACTTCAGGAATTCAAACTGTTGACAATGACTATTCTACCATCACAATAGAAAAGAACGAAATTGATAACTTACCATTAGGTCCTAACACACTAAAAATTTTTGCTGCATCTAATGATGTACTAAAACCATATGAATTCTCAACAAGCTTTCTTATCACCGAACCTAATTCATCGTTACCAGAAACCATGATTTCTGGTAATTATGGTGATATTCAGGATGACGATTATACTATCTTGATTATTATTGTGATTCTTATAATAATTGGATTAAGTTTGTTTGTTACAAAGAAAAAAATAAAGCAAAAACTATAATTTCTTACCAATCACAAACAAAGTTCCAAATTCTCTTTTCCATTTTGATTTATTCTTTGGATCCAATACATGTTTTGTTCTAGTATAAAATCCTAAGTTGTTGAACATTTTTTTCCATTCCTTTTCAGACCGAAGATCCATTGGCACTGCCATATCTTTTGTCCATCTTGTCGTAAGTTTATTATCCTTGTAAAAATCTGTTCCACAATAAAATATACCCTGATTTTTTAATAACCTGTAGATTTTTTTTAGAGCAGGCTCCATTGGGACGGAATAGTACAATGCCTCCATTGAAAACACGATATCAAATTTTCCACCATATTTCCATGATTCTAAATCAGTCGTGAAATAGGATTCTTTTTCTGATATTTTCTTTTCTTTTGCTTTTTTTATCATGGTTCGACTCTTATCAATGCCCACAGCTTTTCTACAACCTGGTAGTTGTGAGATTTTACGAACGACCCAACCATTCCCACAACCAACATCTAGAAATGTAAACGGCTTGCTGAAAGTCAGTTTACCTAAAAACTTGTTTACGGTGGTCCCATGACCTTTTTCCATCTGTTCGGCTCTCCCTGTTTTTGCCCATTTATCAAATAACTGTGAAGTCTTATCCATTGTCACTCTTTTTGTATCCATATTCAGTAATTATAGAATCTATATTATCTTCTGACTTGGCATTTTGATAATCCCTGAGTAAGTTCCCATTTAATTCTAGAAATGTATGACCCCAGTTAAATTTTCCAAGTAGTTCAAAACATAATTTTTCATTACCTAAAATGAATGCTGCTGATGCAAGTGCTTCAACTGTAGTTAGTTTATTAATTTTAGAATAATTTACCGGATTTCCCGCCAACAATGGTGGGAGTCTTCGTGGTATGCCAGAGTATTTTTTCTGGAATATTGTTTCAGCTTTATTCCATGAGCAGTCAACCGCGGTAATGGAATGAAATGTAGTTTTTTCGCCATTTAGAAGTGTGTTTGCCGCAAACGGATGTAGAAGTAGTGTTTTTGAACGTAGTGATGTTATTTTTTTTGCTAATCCAAATCGAACCAACTTTGCAGCTGTACACTTCTTAGGATCATCTTGATTGAACATTAGAATATGTATATGCATTGTATGTGATTTAGTTTTGTACTATATTGCTTATTCTAAATTAACATATGAAACTTTGTAATAAAATCTGGTTGGCTGATCCTCTTTAATTACTTGCACATCCCATTCTGCTATATCAAGTGGTACGCCAGATGATTCAGGTAAAATAGAAAATTTTTCTAACCTAACATCTGAACCACTATATCTAATTTTATAATTTTCTTCATCAATTGTAACTATCTTGTAAATTTCTCCTGGTTTTCGTGTTGATTCACTTACCATACATGAACTATCTTGACCTATTACACATACGCCATCTAATGTAGAAACTTGAATGTTGATAGTTGACTCCTGTCCTCGAGCAGTTGTGAATAATGATCCCTGTATTACACGTGGTGAAAGTTCTGGATTCTCATTCATATCATCCAGCGTGATTGAAATATTCGAGTCGGCAATTCTGTTAAACTTTTTAATGATTTTTTTTGGTACAGGTGATTCTTCTGGTTCGGAAGGTACTGTTTGAACAATTGGTGATTCATCAGTGACAAAGAATGAAGTTTGGGTGTTAACACCTAATGATGAACCAGCAGTTATTGTATACTTACCAATAGCCGCCTGACTTGAACTGACTTGATAATCCCATCCAAATGTGTGTGTAGTTAATCCTTGATTAGGAACTATCTTTTTTTCACTCTCATCCATAGTACAACTAACTACATTACAATCATAACCTGAGATGTCTGGACTTTCGATAGATATGTCTATCACATCAGCATGATATGAGTTCTGAATTTGACCTGAAATTTGAACCGTCTCGCCTGGGGAGTACTCTGTTTTATCTGTCGTTACAACAATTTCAGCATTTTTATCTGAAATCAATTCTTCGTCAAATATTCTGATTTCTTTTTCTTCTACATTTTTCATAAATGATACTGTAACAGCATATAATCCACTTTTGAAAATTGTGTGAGGCAATTCAAAATAAGTACTAAAACTACCATCTTCGTTTGCAAGAAGTTGTGCTTCCATACCACGAAGTAGTTTAGTCTGATCTTTAATCTCAGCTACTCCTGTAGTGGTTACATACTCATTAGTTAAATCCAAAATCATGGCCTTTGGATATGGAATTGCTACTGTTACATATCTAGGTTGAACTTGGTTTTTCTGAAAACTATTCTCAATAGAAACTTTTGAGTCAATAGTTGGATCTACAAATTCGACTTTACCTTTTACAATTAATTTCTCACCTACAAGAAAATCAACACTAGCGGAACATTCAGTTGATTCTAGTTCTTTTCTCAGGTCGTGCATCGTAGACTTGCATGTTTCAAAAACAATTGGTTGTTCTATGATTAGTTGTTCTTCTACAGATGGTGGGTTGATTTGAATTTCAGATGTTGCTGTGATTTTACCATGTTGATACGTACTAACTTGAATTTTATAGGTACCATAATCAAATAGAACAGAGCTCAAAACAGTGCTAAGTTTAAAATTACCAAGACTATCTGGTAGTATTTTAAACTTGAATTGCTGTTCTTGACCATTCATCATACAGTTATTCTCTTGACATAGAGTACCATCATCTGTATAACTTGAGGTAGGAATTTTACCAGAAGAATCTAGGAGTGTAATTTCAACGAAATTTAGTGTTGGATCTCTAGTATTTGATTCAAAGTTAACAATCTGACCTGAGATTGATATTGCTTGATTTAGATCATAGATTAAACTGTCAGAAGTAAATTCTAGATAAGGTGTGTCTTGATCAGGTTCTGTCTGAGCTATTCCAGGCAAAACTGTACCAGTGGTAAGTAAAATTCCCAATAGTCCAAATATTAATAGATTTTTCGATTGCAATCTATGACATTCTCACTAAATTTACCATAATAGAATCAGATAGAGAAAAAGTTGATCTCTTAGTCAAAGTCGTATATCTTTCTAGCCTCAATAGATGAAATTACGCATAATAATGTTTAAAGAAATCGAAGAATTTGTCTAATTTTTAGTTTTTTTATCATCACAATTTGAGCATTTGTTATTGATTACTTTCTCGCCACAATTAATGCATATTCCTTCGCCAACAGATCGGGCAATAGTTTTTTTTCTACGACCAACAATAACTCTAATTCCAATGTAAATTGTTATTGAGATAATAATTGCATAAATGGGTTGTAGACCAACACCAATCAAACCAATCAAAAAAAATAAAATTCCAGCAATTAGAAGTATTTCTCGTCTTTCAAAGCTCAATTCATAGTTTATCTTATTAAATTGATTAAAAAGTTATGCCAAGACTCAGAGCCAATAAGATTACTTCATACAAAAGTCATCACTCTAACTCTTCTTCATTGTCTGGCATTTGTTAGAAATCATTCTGATATTAAAATTAAATGGGAGCGGCGAGATTTGAACGCGCGACCTCTGCGTCCCAAACGCAGAATCATACCAAGCTAGACCACGCTCCCAGCGAACAAAAACAATAGCCCAATTTAAGACAATAGATTTTAAATGAGTTAAT
>CAYVWD010000040.1:0-5681 GCA_964455405.1 uncultured Candidatus Nitrosopelagicus sp.
AGTTGAAGCATTACGCGAAACAATAACTTGGATGATTCGTAATATTGAAAAAATTAGATCCACATTAACCCTTATGGGCTTTGAGGGTCATACCTAATTACTTTTTAATTTAAAATGCTCTTTCACTTTATTTTTGTAATAAAAGAAGAAGATCTTCAGAAGCGTAAAAAGGAATTTGACTATGTAAAACAAATGGGAAAATTTTTCCAAAAATGGATAAAAGAAAATTTTACAGAAAATTTTGAAATACAGTGTGATGAAATGATTACTAAACCAAGAAGTATTTTACAAAAATTAGACACACATGATTTGCTAAGAGATCACCGTAGTCGTGGTGATGATATTTATCATTTTTACTTGACACATTTTCGACCAATTTGGACTGACTGTACATGTGAAGGATTTCATTCAGAGAATTTTGGAATGTCATTATGGCAAAAACCAAAGAATGAATATGATGAATTATTTCTTGCTGAAAAAAACTGTACTGTTGTGTCTCATGAAATATGCCACGAAATGCTAAGACGTCAACATTACAAACGTTACATTGAAGATGTTCACGATATTTGGACTAGACATCTATTTGATAATTTTCCATTTATACAATATGACGAAAATTTTTCTATGAGCAATAAAAAACCAAAATTTCTTACAATGAATGTTAATGATCTATTAACTCAAAAAAGATAATAATAAAAAGTAAATTTAGTTTTCTAACACTTTGTTACAGAATAAATTCTATTCTCAAAGTTTGCTGTCTTGAATTCTAATTTATCTTCAGGATTTTGTTTACGCGATTTACTTAGTCTCTCTAGTTCTACTAATGCATCACCACGAAATCCAACAGATGAACCATAAATAGCATCAGTTAGTTGTGTACCATGAATTCCATTTTTCACATCATTTGCAATTTCATAGAATTTTATTATATTTTTTTTATTAACTGCATTGCCTAGTTCCTTATTAAAGGCAATTGCAATGTACATACCGTTACTTTTTACTGCAACTAAAATTTTATAATTTTTACCAGATTTACCTGGTATAGATTCGTTAACCAAGACTTCACATTTATGATACATGCTTGAAACATATGCAAAAAATCGGTACTGTGCAAATTTTCCTTTTGGGTCATCCGCACATTCGACAAAAATAGAGTTCAACAGTTCCAAAGCTTTATCATTCATACTTTGTAGTCTATCAGAAATTCTTCCTCTTTCTAAAAGGTCAGAATTTGTATCATTAGCAACTAATTTGAGAATAAAATCTGGCAAATTATAATTTTTTAATGCAGTAACAAATGCTCCAGCTTGAGACATACCAAAACTCGGAAATCCCTTGTTAGCCATACTAAATACCTCCAGATTTTTTCAAACTAGTTTTTTCCGTAAAAATCACAATGCAAATAATCGGATTTCTCTTATAACTGTATTCAAAAATTTTCAAATTTTACTCACTGACCGTTTATAAATATAAAAAATCAATTCAAAATGTTCAGAGATGCAAATTGAAACAACATATGAAATGGTAAAATCTGTCTATACCAAATTAGAAAAAAATATTATAGTTTATCGAAAAACAGTCAACAGACCATTAACTCTCTCAGAAAAAATTCTTGCTGGACATTTAGATCAAGATTTTTTGGGAAAAAACCTTGATAGTGATATGAACTATGTTTTTCTACAACCTGACCGCGTTGCATTACAAGATGTTACTGGTCAAATGGTCATGTTACAATTTATGCAATCTGGAATGAAATCAGTTGCATTACCAACAACAATACATTGTGATCATCTTATTCAGGCAAGAACTGAAGGTAAATCAGATACCAAATTAGCAATTTATGAAAATAATGAAGTTTATAATTTTCTAGAATCATCTGCAAGTAAATATGGTGCTGGGTTTTGGAAACCAGGTGCTGGAATTATCCATCAGGTAGTTCTAGAAAACTATGCATTTCCAGGAGGTTTGATGATTGGTACAGATTCACATACTCCTAATGCAGGTGGTTTGGGAATGCTAGCAATTGGTGTAGGTGGAGTTGATGCTGCTGAAACAATGGCTGGTATGCATTGGGAATTACTTTATCCAAAAAGAATTGGTGTTTATCTTACAGGAAAGATGAATGGATGGACTTCTGCCAAAGATATTATTTTGTATGTTGCAGGTGAATTATCAGTTTCTGGAGGTACAAATTCTATCATTGAATATTTTGGTCCTGGTGTAGAATCTATTAGTTGTACTGGTAAAGCGACTATAACTAATATGGGCGCAGAAGTTGGGGCAACATGTTCTATTTTTCCCTATGATAATCGAATGGAATTATATCTAAAATCTACAGGTCGATCTAAAATTGCTGAGTTGGCAAATGAGTATAAAGAATTACTCATTCCTGACAAGGAGATTGAGGAAAATCCTGAAAAATATTTTGATAAAATAATTAAAATTGAATTGTCCGAGCTTGAGCCATATGTAGTGGGACCACACACGCCAGATCTTGCAAGACCTATTTCCAAACTGGCAGACGATGTAAAAAATAATGATTATCTCAATGAAATTTCTGTGGCATTAATTGGCAGTTGTACAAATTCATCATATGAAGATATGTCAAGAGCATCAGGTCTTGCAGAGCAAGCAAAATCAAGAGGAATTAGGGCAAAAATTCCGCTACTTGTAACTCCCGGTTCCGAGCAAATTCGTTCTACAATTGAACGTGATGGTCAAATTGATTCATTAAAATCAATAGGTGCTACAGTTCTTGCTAATGCTTGTGGTCCATGTATTGGTCAATGGCATAGACCAGAACTAAAACAAGGTCAGAAAAATACTATTGTAACTTCATTTAATAGAAATTTTCCAGGAAGAAATGATGGTAAAAGAGAAACTATGAATTTTATTGCTAGTCCTGAGATAGTTACAGCCTTTGCTCTAGGTGGTAGTCTTTCTTTTAACCCAATGGAGGATGATTTAGTTTCCAATGATGGAATAAAATTCAAACTTGAACCACCTGAAGCAGTACCTGATATACCCGAAAATGGATTTTTGATTGCTAATGATGTATATGTTCCACCATCAGGAAATCCTGATTCAATTCAAGTACTAATTGATCCTAATAGTGATAGATTACAAAAGCTAGAACCATTTGATGAATGGAACTTTCAAGACCTCAAAAACCTAGCAGTGATGATCAAAGTTAAGGGAAAGTGTACAACTGATCATATTTCACCTGCTGGTCCTTGGTTACGATTACGTGGACATTTAGACAAACTAAGTGATAATTTGTTATTGGGTGCAGTTAATGCATTCAATGATGAAGTTGGCAAAGCACAAAACCTCATATCAAAAAAAATTGAGAATTGTGCCCAAATTGCTAGAGAATACAAAAAAGAGAATTTACCTTGGATTATAATTGGCGATAATAATTACGGAGAAGGAAGTAGTAGGGAGCATGCAGCTATGACACCACGATTTTTGGGATGTGTAGCAGTAATCACTAAAGGATTTGCACGAATACATGAAACAAATCTCAAGAAACAAGGTTTGCTTGCATTAACCTTTTCAAATCCTATGGACTATGAAAAAATTCTTGAGAACGATAAAATTAGCTTAAATGGATTATCAAATTTTTCTGAGAAAAAACCAATACAATGTATTATTGAACATATGGATGGAGTAACAGAAGAGATACTTCTCAATCATTCCTATAACGACTCTCAAATAGAATGGTTCAAGGCTGGTTCAGCTATGAATGTTCTAAGAAATAGAAAAAACAATTAATTTTAACGTGGGGCCGATCGGAATCGAACCGACGACCTACGGGTTACTGCAGCTCCAAACTTACATCATCTTTTTGTTCAGTAGTTTGAATTAACCTCTGGAGCCCTTAGCGGTGAACTTCGTAGTCACTGTCGCCCTACCAGGCTAGGCTACGACCCCACAAGTATAGAGTTGAAACGCTTGAATTTTAACTATTACCAAGACTTATTTGCAAATTGAGAGTATTTGGAAATAAATGGTGAGAACAATCTTAGTTTTAGCAGGAGCAATACCAGTTATACTTGCAATTTTAATCGTTACTCCATTAGTTACATCTCCTGAAATTCCAAGAATTGCTATTGATCCAAACGACAATGTACAAATCGAATTCACAAAACATGAACTAATCAAATCCTCATTTGGAGTGACTGAAAGATTTGGTGCAAAACAAACCGAAATAATTTCAATAGAAAATGACGGTTCTGTGAAATACTCTTTGATAAAAGATAGCATGCCAACACCAGAAAAAAACTCAACAATAGATAATCAAGAAAAGATGAAATTAATTGCCATGATCAAAGAGACTGGTTTCTTGGCAATACCTTCTGATTCATTTGCTATACGTGATGATATTAATAAATTTGTTAAATTTGGAGTAAAAATAACATATAATGGTCAAGTAAGCCAATTGTATTGGCCTGAGCAAGATGCCACAGAACAGTTTATTCCTCCAATGATTACTATGGTTCAAGAAGAACTAGAAACTATAATGAATGAGATAAGGGAATAAATATTCAGAATATCATATACTACTATGATACCACTTTCAGGCGATATTCCAGAATCAAAAGGACTAGTTCATGAAGATGTTGATTCATTTTCGATATCTAGAGGTACTTCAACATTAAAACGAGGATTTGCTCACATGTTAAAAAATGGTGTTGTGATGGATGTCACAACCGTTGAGCAAGCAGAAATTGCTGAAGAAGCAGGTGCTGTATCTGTCATGGTATTAGATAAACTACCTTCGGATGTAAGAAAAGCTGGAGGTGTGGCAAGAACTGCAAGTATTAGAACTATTCAAGAGATTATGGATCACGTAACAATCCCTGTAATGGCAAAATGTCGAATTGGTCATGTCTATGAGGCACAGGTTCTTGCTGAAACTAATGTAGACATGATTGACGAATCTGAAGTATTAACTCCTGCAGATGAATACCATCACATTTGGAAATGGGATTATACTACACCATTTGTCAATGGTGCACGTTCTTTGGGTGAAGCATTAAGACGGATAGAAGAAGGTGCAGCAATGATTAGAACAAAGGGTGAACCTGGAACTGGAAATGTTGCTGAAGCAATAACGCATATTAAAAAAGTAAATGATGAACTTCGTACTATAAAGAGCATTTATGATTCAGGTGATAAACAAGATCTTGTTAGAATGGCAAGAGAACTAAAAGTTTCATATCAACTTGTTGAAGAAACTGCAAAAATTGGACGTCTACCAGTTGTAAATTTTGCAGCTGGTGGAATTGCAACTCCTGCAGACGCTGCTTATCTAATGTCACTTGGTTGTGATGGTATTTTTGTCGGTTCAGGAATATTCAAGGCAGAAGATGCTAAAGAACGTGCAAGGGCAGTTGTTCTTGCAACAACTTTCTGGGAAGAACCTGATAAAGTAAAGGAAGCACAAAAAATGATTGATGAACGACAATCATTACTTGGTCTTGATGTTAAAAATCTTGAACTAAAAATGCAAGAGCGTGGTGGTTCAGCATAACTCTCAATATTGGTATTCTTGCAGTGCAAGGAGATGTCACTGAAAATTTTCTATCTACTATGGTATCGATGAATGAATTAGGAGTAGATGGAGCAGTTAGCCAAGTAAAAACTGCTGAACAGATTTCAAAATTAGATGGTTTAAT
>CAYVWD010000041.1:0-11805 GCA_964455405.1 uncultured Candidatus Nitrosopelagicus sp.
ACAAATGGTGAAGAAGGTCAAACCTTCGTTTGGAAAAAAAGGCAGATAGTAGAAATTCTTGGTGATGATTCAGATTTGTTCTGTATATATTATGACGTAACTGATGGTGGAAATTTTGAAGGAAATACGATTCTTGCAAATAACATCAAAGCATCTGCACTTGCATTCAAGTTTGGCAAGTCTGAGGATGAAGTCCACAAAATAATCTCAGATGGGTCAAAGAAGCTACTCGATGCTAGAAATAAGAGAGCGCAGCCGGGAAAAGATGACAAGGTTCTAACTGCATGGAATGGTTTGATGATTTCAGCATTTGTCCAAGGCTACAAGATTTCTGGTGAATCTAAATATCTTGATGTTGCACTGAGTGCCACTAATTTCTATCAGTCTAAGTTTGAGGAATACGGTCTTTTACATCGAGTATTCAAGGACGGCAAATCAAAACTTAGTGCATATCTTGACGATTACGCATATTTAGCGAATGCAGTAATTGATGTATTTGAGATTACAGGTGATATAAGGCATCTAGAATTTGCAAAAAAACTGAGTAATTATCTAGTTGAGCATTTCTGGGATGATAAAAATTCCAGTTTCTTCTTTACAGCAGACAATCATGAAAAACTTATCATCAGACCAAAAAGCAACTATGATCTTTCTATGCCATCAGGAAATTCTGTTACTGCAAATGTATTTTTGAGATTGTATTATGTCACTCAAGATGAAAAATTCCATATAATAACCCAAAAAATACTTCAATCTCAGGCAAGAACAGCATCTGAAAATCCATTCGCCTTTGGATATCTTTTAAACGTCTTGTATCTTGCCATCGAAAAGCCAACTGAAATTACGGTTCTAAACACAAAAAATCGTAAACTAATAGATGAATTGAACAAAAAATTTGTTCCCGAATCAATTATGGTACAAATTGATACGAAGGACAAACTTGATGCATTGTCAAAACTATTATTTTTTTCAGGAAAGCAATTCCCACAAAATGAAACAAATGTTTTTGTATGTAAAAATTTTAGTTGCTCACTTCCACTAACTAAAATAGAAGATATAGAAGGGAATCTTTAGCATCTTTTCAAATCAACTTGAAGTCTTTCTCCAACTTGAGGTCTACCCATCTTTTCATATCTATTTTTTGGCATTGTTATTGAAACAGTTGTTTGTGCATAACTTTTCAATTTTATTGTTGGCTGTGCTTGAAGAATAGCTTCTAAGAGTGGCATAACCTGATCTTTTGTTTCGGCATCTAATTTTTTTCCAACATTTTCCATTATCAACTGTTTTTGTGATAGTGGTTCAGTTTGAACATCTTCAACTAATGTTATTTGAACAGCTTGACCATTATCATTAACCTGCTGAATTCTATATGCAATAATCTCAGACATATCTACTCAAGATTTTTTTTAGATTTATCTGTACCTATATTTCATACTCTTTTTTTAATGATCCCCTAATTTGATCAGCATTTGCTTTTATGAATTCATGAAATTCCTGGATATCATCTAACCCCACTTCTAACTGCTGATTTGCATATGTTTGTAAAAATGCCGAATATAACGATCCAACAATTAATCCAAACGCAACATCCATCTTCGATTTGGTAAATTCATCATATTCACCAGCGAATTGTTTGTAAGATTCTGATTCATTAATGTAGTACTGTGCTAAATCATCCAAAAATTTTTTATTGTTATCAGAAATTGCCATTTTAATTCATTATACTAAAATGAAAGAACTCTCGAAACCTTTGAAATTGAATTTATTATTTTCTCAGGATTTCTGGATAAAATGATATATGATGATACAGATGCAATCAACAGTAAACCTGAGCCTAAAGGAAATTCAGGAACTGTAGCATATTCATCTGATTCTGCAATTAACATATAATCAACAGCATGAACTGATTGTGATTTATCTTGTATTGGAATAATAAAGAAACTTGCATCACCAGATCTTAGAAAATCAGGTTGCATTTGAGCACTTGATACTGTAGCTACATTTCCATCACGATCGTACAAAGTTGCGATGACTTTGATCATATTAGCGGTAACCACTCCCTTATTTTCTAACGTTCCTGAGATTACATTGTTACCTTGACTATCACGTTTTAATTCCGACGAAATTATTTGAATGACTTGATTCTTTGGCTCTGCGATTTTATAATCAAATTCTAAATTATAATCACTCATCATGAGTAAACTATGGTCAGTGATGATAATATCAAATACACCATTCATTCCAGGCATTATCACATTATTGATTGATTTTCCATCAACTTTGGCAATTTGAAATCCATTACCATCTAATAACTCTGCAGTAATTTTGAACTGATTCAGTGGTAAATCAGAGTTATTTTCAATTTCACCCACTATATGCAGAGAACCATCACTACTGAGATATTGCTGATCATTATTAATGAAAACATCAGCAAATGCTGGTTGTATAATTAACAAAAATGGTATTACTCCTAAAATATATTTCATCATAAGACTAATTCAAATAGACATGCTTAAAGTTTTTATGGATTTGGATTTCTCTTTGCCTTTTCAAATGAAGAGAGTGCAGCCATTTCATATTCAAATGATGCTTGTAGTAATTCATCAGCGTGTATTTTTTCCTGTTCATCACCATTACTGATCCAATTTATTCGATGTATGTCACTCTCAAGTTGAGTTTCTGTTGATAATTTGAAAAGTTTCACTGAACCCGAAAATACATCTGGCATTTGCAGCCCAGCATATTTTGTAATTATACTATCCATCTTCATAATGTGTATGTCAGCAAATTCTAAAAACTGAGTTTTTGAAATGTTTCCTTCTTCCCACATTGAGATTTTGGAAAAGAAATCTGTTTGTTCATGTTTTAATTCCTCTTGTATAGACTGGAGTTCGTTGCCGAAATTAAAACCACGAATTTGAGCTTGTTCAGTAGAATAAAAATAATAAATTGCTGCCACAATCAGGATTACACCAATAATAACTACAGAAGACTTTCTTAATCCTGATTTTTTGGCTTTTTTCTTCAAAATTAATCGATATATATTCCCGCTTCGTCTGTTTTTAACTCAATCGAAAATTCGGTTCCACTGATGAATGATTCACCACGTATAGTACGAATTCTTGCAACAACTAATTCGTGTGGCCAGATTTGGACCACGATCTCTCCAACTTTGGGATTATTTGGGGCATCAACAATTTTAATGTCTTCCTCTTTTACACCACATTCTTGAATTTTCTTTATTGAGTGCTTCACTAATGGTTCAGGATCATTGTGACTTAAAGCCCAGACAGTACCAGAATATTCAATCGGTTTCAACAATTTTTAAATTTTTGATTCGTATAAATGTCATTCACTCTTTGATACAACATTCAATGTCATTGTGCTTACAACTCTTGAAAGCCGTCGTATATTCATTGATACAGTTTTTTCAAACTCTTCTTGTGTCTGTGCATGAACTTCCGCTATTATATCATAGGCACCAAATGTTACATACGCATTTTTGATTTGTGCAACTTGTTTCAATTCATCTAAAATATACTCCTCAGCGCCTAAATCACAATTTAGTAATACAAATCCAACATGCATGTTTTTCTTAATTGGTAATATAATTACTGCCGTTTAAGTGTTAATGGATTATTAATTACCATTTTTTTCGATTTGATGATCTAGTGATATTTGAAAAACGTCCAGGTTTTTTTCTTCTATACTGATCTCTTGCAGAAGTGTTACGTTTGTATCCATTAGTTCTATAACCACCGGCTCTTCCTCCATTAGATCTTCTATAACCAGAATGTAATTGTGGCATAGCCCTTCTACGATTGTCTCGTTTTAATGGATCAGGAATGTTAATCTCAATTCCAAGTTTTTTATTTAGATCTTCCAAATCTGATTTAATTTGTTTTTTAATAATTTTCCAGTCTGCAATAGATGAGTAGGAAACCAATGTCACTGCATTACCTTTAGCACCAGCTCTTGCAGTTCTTCCAATTCTATGGAAATACACCATATCTTGGTTAGGAACATCATAATTAACGACCAATGCCACTCTAGGTACATCAATACCACGAGCAGCTACATCTGTGGCTACTAAAATATCAACACTATTCTTCCTAAATTTTTCCATTGAATGCTCTCGTTTATTTTGTGACATATCACCCTCGATAGCAACCACGTGAAATTTTGCCTTTTGTAATTCACGCGTAACATTGCGAGTGCGAATCTTTGTAGAACAGAATACAATTGTTTGACCCTTTCTATTTTCGTTGATAAATTTTGTCAGATATTTCTGCTTTTCCCTATCTTTTATAACTAAAAATGATTGTTCAATACCTTCACCACTCAAATCATCCGAGTCGATCAAAATGCTTTTTGGTTTATTTAGATATTTTTCTGCAAGTCGAATTATATCAATTGGCATTGTTGCAGAAAACAATGATGTTATACGATTTTCAGGAATTCGTTCTAAAACATACTCAATGTCTTCTATGAAACCCATATCTAACATAACATCGGCCTCATCCAAGACTACGTATTTTATATCATTAGTTCTGATTGTACCCTGATTTAGATGATCAATTAATCTACCAGGCGTTGCAACAATAATTTCAGGTTTTCTTCTTAACGCATCGAGTTGAATTCCTATTCCCTGTCCACCATAAACTGTTGCAATTTTAATTTTTGTGAATTTTCCAATTCTTTTCAATTCATTTGTAATTTGTATTGCAAGTTCTCTAGTTGGTGCTATAACTAAACCCTGCACACCTCCACCATTAGTTACATGCTCTAACATGGGTATTCCGAATGCTGCAGTTTTTCCTGTACCAGTATGAGCCTGTCCAATAACATCATTTCCATCAAGTAAAAGTGGAATTGTTTGAGACTGAATAGGAAATGGCGTGATAAAACCTAGCTCTTGTATTCCCTCTAATATTGTCTCTTTAATTTTTAATTCTCCGAATGCATTCATTTTTTCTCTATCTAAAGCAATGACAGAGAAAGCAATGCTTAATCCATCATTATTTCTAATTCAACCCAATTTGTAGGTCTAATAAACCCATGGTTACAAATACTTGATTATATTTTGACCAAATAATTGACCTTACACTATGATGTAATCTGGCATAGGTTTTTTAGTCAAATTTGAGGCTAGATATTATTGGCAAATACAAAAAAATACCTTGTTGCGGGAGTAGGAGCTGCAATTGTAATTGCCATAGGATTGTCATTTACATCGTATCTAGGACAATTTGAAGGAGACAATGTCATACAATTTTCAAATCAGGAACCTACTGAGGGCATGACTACAATTAGATCATCATTCTTGGGTTCAGAATCAGCACAAATTACCATAATTGAAGTTGGTGACTACCAATGTGAAATGTGTAAGGAATGGTATGAACACACTCGTCCAAAAATTATTGAAAATTATGTTGCTAATGGTAAAGCTCAACTTACATTCCTTGACATGCCATTTCTAGGTATGGATTCAATTACTGCATCTATGGCATCTTATTGTGCACAAGATCAAGACAAATATTGGGATTACCATGTAGCACTTTATGAGCATCAAGAAGGAATTGATTCTGGATGGGCATCTAATGAAAGATTAAAGGTATTTGCGTTTACATTGGATTTAAACATGGATCAATTTTCATTATGTCTTGACTCTAATAGATATTATCAAGAAGTAAAACAAAACTTTAACAAAGCAAAGAATCTTGGAGTGCAATCCACACCAACATTTTTCATACTTAATACTTCAGGCGATCAAGAAATAATTAGAGGTGCACAACCATATTCCGTATTCGAGCAAGTTATAGAATCATTATTGTAAATTGGAAAATAATTTCAAATTAGTATTCTCAAACTTTTCATACATAATCATATCAATAGTAATTTCACTTGCATTATTTTTCCCGTTAGCAATAATCTCCGAATATATTTTTCTTGAGCCATTTGTAGTTTTTTCTGTTTATAATAGTACAGCATTAAACTTCTCATTAATACTAATTTTATCAATATTGGCAGGCATTGTGGTCTCTATGAATATTTTTAGGGTTAGAATAGTAAAAAAAATCAAAAAAATTGGGACCAGTATTACTGGAACAATTATTGGGGCATCTGCAGGTGCTTGTAGCTGCGGCCCAATAGGATTTTCAGTCATCACAACTTTTGGTACTGCAGGTAGTATTGCTAGTTCGTTTCTAACAAATTATGAGATTCCATTACGATTAGCCTCAATTGGAATTTTAGTTCTGGTTTTTATCACCACTATGAAATCACTTTCGGTTGAGTGTAAAATCAATCAATAAACTACGAATCTAGTCATTCTCAATTTTTGTAATGTAAAAAGACAATTTTTAGTAACCCACAAGAATTACTTTGGAATTAGTTTTTAATAGATATGTCAAAGATCTACATTCCAACTAGACCATCTAAAAGAGATTATAATTCTGACGAATTAGATGAAACTGACGATCAATAGGCATTCTAATTTATTTTTATAAATGATTCATTTGGCACTTTCACATGTGAAAATTTTTCTGGATGAATGATTTTTCCTAAAATTTCAATTCCAGTAATAGTTCTCATACTTGGTTTACTAAAATATGAATTTGCATCCACTGCAAAAACATTGCCATCTTTAACAGATCGTAGACTTTGCCAATCATGATCGCCTTTGAGATTATTATCATATTCTTCTATTGTTCTTTTTACATTGAATCCGCATGGCATCATTATGATAATATCTGGATCAGAATTTTTTATTTCACCAAGTGATATTTTTTTGGAATGCTCTGATTTTTTACTTATTAGGTTTTTGCCACCAACAGTCTCTATCATCTCTGGAACCCAGTGACCTGCACTATAAAATGGCTTAATCCATTCAATTGCAAGAACTTTTGGTTTATCCGAAATTTGTTTTTCTTTAAAAAAACTAATTCTTTTTTCAAGCGATTCAATCAATTTGATTCCTTTTTCTGATTCATGAATTTTTCTTGAAATTTCTTCTATGTTGCTTAGTATTCCCTGAATATCATGTGGGTTCATTGCAAAAACTTCAGGTCTTCCCCCCAAGATCTTCATTGCATTATTAACTTGGTTAGTATATGCAGAGCAGACTTCACAAATTTCTTGCGATATAATCAAATCAGGATTAGCTTTTTTTAGATTCTCTATCTGTAATTCATAGATATCTTTTCCGTTTGATACTAGTTCTATAATTTTCTCATCAATCTCTTTGCTAGACATTCTTTCTGGTTCAAACACACTTCGAATAACACGTGGCTTGTTAATTGCGTCTTCAGGAAAATTACATTCATGGGTTACACCATAGAGTCTATCCTGGACACCTAACTCATATAGTAATTCAGTTGCACTTGGCAAAAACGAGACAATCCGATTCATAACCATATCTCAAATTTTTTCTGATAATTTAAACATCTTATGTTTACAATTAGTCAAAATCCATTTTCTGAATTATTTATTATCAGTAGCCACGTATCACAGGTGTGGATATATCTGGAAATGACATCAGAAAAGGCATAGAGAGTAAATGGCATGAGTATCTGACTAAGTATGGAAACCTATTCTCGTCTGATGAGATTTCTGGCTCTAGCCCTCCATCAGTTTTTGTAGGCTCATATGGATATCCAAAAGTTGGTGTTGGACCTATGTTACCACCTATTCATGGCGATACCAGTGTATTGGACATACCAGAGAGATGGATTGGAAAAAGCTTGGAAGAGATTGTAAATTTTAGACTCAATCTTATTAGAGGCGTAAATAAATTATCCATCACACAAACTGAAGGACGATTTATTGAAAACTTGCAAGATGTTGCCATGTCATCAGGACCAATAGACTCTGAAATTAAATTTGTAAAAAAGACATCACCAACTACATCTATAGATGGACAGGCTCCACCGTTCGGTCCTATTGGGGAAATTAAAAAAGTTACATTTTCTCCTGCTACATCTAACAAATCTATTGAGAAAGTTTACTATGATAATGATCTTAAAGCTAATGACGCTATCATAAAACTTTTCAACAGTGGTATTAACATTTCTACTATTCAAAAATGTTTTAGCATTGGTATGTTAGGAAAAAGCAGAAAACTAGTTCCAACTAAATGGAGTATTACAGCAACTGATGATATAATCTCTAGTAATATTGTTACAGATATTTTGGATTATGATGTTGTGGATTCATTTAATGTGTTTACTTTTACACATCTTGGTAATTATTTTGCAGTTGTTCTTTTTCCACACAGATGGATATTTGAGATGCAAGAAGCATGGTATGATGGAAATACTATTGGTTTTGGAAGTGATCATGAAGATGCTAAAGGAATTAACCATCCACCTGAAATTGCAGGTGCCTACTTTGCAGCAAAATTAGGAGTAGTTGAATTTCTTTCAAAAATAAAAAAACAGTCGGGTGTCATTGTTTTTCGAGAAATTCGTCCTGAGTATGCAGTTCCTGTTGGAGTGTGGCAAGTACGTGAAGGCATCAGGCAAGCAATGAAAACTAAACCTTCTCATACTGAAACAATTGAGAAAGCAATTGATTTAGCCATAAAATCAATGAGTATTAGTAAAAACGAATGGCTAGCCCATGGTACAATGTTAAAAATGATTAAGCAGAAATCAATATCAGATTTTTTTTAAAGATACTATTTATTGCTCAATCATCAAAAAAGACTATTGAAAAACACGAGTCTTTTAATTGGAATTTTACTTGTGATATCACCAATACTGTTTACACTTGTAGCATACCCTGACACTTTTAGTCTGAGTTGGAACCAAGGGAGAGGTGGATTTTTGTTTGCAATGGCATTTATTGTTGCAGAATTAGTTGGAATAAAATACATAATTCCAACAAAACGATTTTTTTATTGTATTCCATTAATAGGAATCACTATAGCATTCTTTGCAGCACTGCCTTTTGGTCTTCACGATTACATCATGAGTTTAGTAGATGTATTTGGGGTTCTAGAATATTCTTGGGCTTGGCTTTTTGATTTTACTGTAATTGCAATTTTTGTCACAGCCACACTTGCTATACTATTTGGACGTAAATGGATTAGGATTGCACCTGCAGGTCCTATTTTTCTTTCAGGCAGTGCGATAATATTAGCATTAGATGCATTTTTTCCATACGACACATTAGGACCACTTCAATACATTGTTCCATACTTTGTTCAAGCAAATGTTTGGGTTATTACGGCACTTGATCTTGGTGTTGCCACAGCTCGTGATAATCTAATGTTTCTAAATGGTGACTTTGGTCCTTTTGCTATGCAAGTGTTTTGGCCATCTGCAGGTGTTCACAGTATTGTTATCTATTCACTTGTTATGATGGCATTCCTCATTAAAATGAGAATTCCTAGAAATCGAAAGATGATGTATTTTGTAATAGGAATAGCGGGTACAATATTTGTGAATATGATTAGAATCTTCTCACTCTCGGTCTATGCATTAAAAGTCACAACAGATCCAAAAGCATGGGAAGAATTTCATTCTGTAGCTGGAGAAATTATGTTCCTACCATGGCTATTCATATTCTTACTAGTTGTCACTGTCATCGAGACTAAGAGATTAAAGAAACTTGAAGAATCAGAACAAAACGTTCAGAAATAGCTAGTTATATCACTCTGGCCTTCCATATCTGCTAACTCTGAAATTCGCAAACCAAGTCGCCTAACCATTAATTCCTGATCATTTAGTAATTCTACTAGTAATTGCATAGATATTTTCTCCAATTCCATTGCACTATTAGTTGGACTCTTTATCATCTTTGATTTAGTTTTTGTAGACAAATCTTCGTTAACAAATTGTATTCCAATAGAGCGAAACATCTTCTGCTTTTCCATGGCTATAGAATGCACTTGCCTACACAAAACCTTCAAATTATTACTTAGTAATTCTAAATTTTTAGAGTTCTCTTTCAAAGTTATTATTTTACTAAATTGTACGGTTGGAGGCCTAGGTCTAACTTGGTCATTATGAATTCCTCTTACAGCATTGTAGATATATGTGCCATTTTTTCGACCAAACGTCTTATTCAACTCGAAAACATCAAATTTTAGAACATCTTCTATTTTTCCACAATTAAAATCTTTGAAAATAGACTCTGTTTTCCCACCAATCCCAGGTATCACTCTTATTTTTAGTGGGTTTAAAAAATACATGATCTGTTCTGGTTTGATTATAGTTAGTCCATTAGGTTTTTTGTAGTCTGATGCTATTTTTGAAATTAATTTATTTGGTGAGACACCAACAGAACACGTCATTTTTAATTTCTTATGAATTTCATTTTTTAATTGCTGTGCAATATGACCTGCACGATCAAAATCACCATCGGTTCTATTTGTAACATCTAGATATGCCTCATCTCTACCTACATATTCAAACACATCAGCAAAACCTTCAATTACATTCATTGCTGATGATGAAACATCTGAATAATGATCAAAATCAGCGGGTAGAAAAACTGATCCTGATTTATTTTTTAATCTGCTTTTTGCAAAAGAAATTGGCATACCAGATTTTACAGCAAACTTTCTTGCTATGTAATTAGCCGTCGCAACTGCTCCACTATCACCACCACGATCTGAAAAGATGCAAACTACAACTGGTTTACTTTTTAATTGCGGATTACGTATTTCCTCACATTGGGCATAAAAATAATCAAAATCAACGTGTAAGACAACTCGATTTTTCATAACTATCATTTTTCCTTAATATGCTAAAACTAATTAGTTCTATCATGTGAATTATGATATGATGCTAAAACTGAGAATGATTGACATATTAAAGCAAAAAACATTTGCGCTCATCGGAATTAGTTCTGGCTCAATTCTAGGCATAGTTTATTATTTTCTTACACTTCAAATGACATTATCACATATTACAACAGATCTTGAAATATTTTCAATCTATATTATTGCGTCAATAACTTTAACAGGAGTTGTTGCTGCACTTGCCGGAATAAACATTGCACTAGTTGTATATAATATCAAAGTACAGAGAAATAACAATATCAAAAGAAATGGTGTGTCATCATTTCTAGGAGGAACATTGACCGCATTTACTCCTGGATGCCCTGCATGTACTACATCACTGACAGCAGTTTTAGGTGTAGTAGGTGGACTGGCAATATTTCCTCTTCAAGGCATTGAATTAAAATTCATCTCAATCGCTGCATTGACATTTTCGATATGGTGGGCTATGCGAAATATCAATAACTCCGCATGCTGCGTAATGAAAGAATGAAAACTCATCTCTAATGATTTTATAAAAATATAATTAATCTCTAAATACTGTTTAATTAATTTCAAATTATGTCAGATGCAATAAGTGTAAACGATGATGGTGTTAAATTCAAACCTGAGATTATGGAGAAAGAAAAATTATATCATTGTGTCTTCAAGGAAAAAATTATTCTAGTCTATAAGGATCATCAGGATTTTCTTAATTGCTTTGAAATTGAAGAGTCAGAAATTGTCAATAAAATAAAATCTGCTAATGGAAAAGATGTTAGTTTAATTTTAGAAGATTATATCAAGAAAGAGAACCTTAAAAAATAACATAGATGAAATAATTTTAGAATAATGAGTAAAAACTCACATAGTGATGCAGAAGATATAATATCCGAATTAGAAAATCAATCAGAAGAACCTAAAACTATTGAAGAACCTAAAACTATTGAAGAACCTAAAACTATTGAAGAACCTAAAACTATTGAAGAACCTAAAACTATAGATGACCCTAAAACTATTGCAGAACCTACAACAAA
>CAYVWD010000042.1:0-4514 GCA_964455405.1 uncultured Candidatus Nitrosopelagicus sp.
CATCGCCTGTATAAACAGTTTTAACAATATCTGCACCACATTCTGCACCAATTCTTGCTGTATGTGCAACGATTTCTGGATCATGTGGATCTTTGATGTTTTCACCTCTGGGATACATCATTGCAAGTAATGGCATATTCCACTCATGACATTGTTCTGAAATTTTTCCTAACTGTTCAATCATTTCAGGTTCTTCGTTACCACCAATATTGATGTGTAATGAAACACCATCAGCACCAAGTCTTATTGCCTCTTTAACAGAACCAGTTAACATCTTTCTATTTGGCGCTGTTGATAATGATGTACTAGATGAAAAATGTACAAGTACACCAACTTTCGTTGGTCTGGGTAACGTTTTCATGATGCCTTTGTTAATGATTATACTTGTTAATCCATGAGATTCACATTTGTAAATCATTGAATGTGGGTCTTCTAACCCTTCAATTGGACCATTAGAGATTCCATGATCCATTGGAATGCAAAGCATTCTTCCTTTTCGAAGGATATGATTCATTCTAATATCTATACCTGTAGCCATAGGTGATCTTCTTTGGTTTCCATACTTAAAAATTCCCAAAATGCATTTTTTGTGACTGATTTTTTTCTAAGGATTAAATATTCATGATATGTATTTTGATTAATTGAGCCAGTTAACCCAACAATTACACACAAGTGAAATCGGAGACATACTTGAAAATTCTCTGAGTGGATTGCAGCCAACTAAGGAAGATTATTTTAGGTTGCTAAAATCTAATGATGTTCAGTTAATGGGATTAGTCGCAGGAAAATTAACTAAGCAAAAATTTGGTAAAAAAGCATCATTTGTAAATAATATCATTCTGAATTATACAAACGTCTGTGTGACTGATTGCATATTTTGTGCATTTTATCGTCCTCCAAATCATGATGAATCATATACTCTAACGTTAGACCAAATCCAGGCAAGAGTTAAGACTGGTTGGGATATGTTCAAAATTCGTCAAGTTTTGATTCAAGGTGGCCATAATCCTGATCTCGGAATAGAATATTATGAAGAATCGTTCAAAATGATTCGTTCAAAATTTCCTGAAGTGGGTGTACATGGACTATCAACTTCTGAAATTGACATGATTGCAAAAATAGAAAATTCAAGTACAAAAGAAATTCTGTCAAGATTAAAAGATGCTGGTTTACAATCTATTCCTGGTGCGGGTGCTGAAATTTTAACAGATTCTGTAAAACAAATTATTAGTCCTAAGAAAATAAAAAGTGATGAATGGCTTAGAATAATGAATGAGGCATTTGATTTAGAGCTTCCAGCTTCTGCAACTATGATGTATGGTCATGTTGAATCGAATAATGATATTGTTGAACATTTTGAAAAAATTGTTAACTTGCAAAAACGATCAAATGGTTTTATGGCATTCATTCCATGGAGTTTTGAGCCAAATAATACACTGATGCAAAAAAATGGAATTATTACACATGGTGCAGGTGGAATTCAACTTTTAAAAATGATTGCAATATCTAGACTAATTTTTGATGGATTAATTGATCATATTCAATCTTCTTGGCTCACAAATGGAGTTGGTATGGCACAACTTGCTTTGCAATATGGTGCAGATGATTTTGGTGGCACTCTAATAGGTGAGGAGGTTGTGTCATGTACTGGTTCACGTTCCACTGAACTTACTGACAAAAGAATTATTGATGCAATCAAGCAAATTGGGTATTCGGTTGAAGAGCGGGATAATTTCTATCAAACTGTACAAATGCATTAAATTCCATAGTCTGTCCACCTTGAATTAACTAAATTCCTAGTATCCTCATCGACCTCGACTTTTTCCTGAATTTCTCTCTGAAATCCTTCCTCTGGAGTTTTTTGTGTTGCATCAATACCAAGTTTTGAGCCTAAATTTACTAATGCTGATGCAGGATCTAATGTATCTGTAGGTGTTCTATCAATTATTGTTATATCTCTTGCAGCATCCACTCTTGTGGTCATTGCCCATATTACATCATTGATATCATGAACATTGACATCATCATCTACTACTATGAACATTTTTGTTAGTGCAAGTTGCCCCATTCCCCACAAACCCATCATCACCTTTTTTGCTTGTCCTGGATATGTTTTTTTGATAGAAATTATTGCCATTCCTTGAAACCATCCAGCACCAGGCATATCAAAATCAATAACCTCTGGATGGAACATCTGGATCAATGGTAAAAACGATCTTTCTATCACTTTTCCAATGTATGCATCTTCTAAAATTGGTTTACCAACAACTGTTGTTACATAAACTGGATTTTTTCGTTGCATGATTCCTGTTAAAGTAAATGTTGGGTATGGTTCTTTTGGCGTATAATATCCTGTATGATCACCAAATGGTCCCTCATCTCTTATATCTGAAGAATCAACATATCCTTCTAAAATAATTTCGGCGTTTGCAGGAACTTCAATATCAACCGTTTTACATTTCACAGTACTGATGCCTTTCTTTCTTGTAATACCAGCAAATAGATATTTATCCAATCCCTCTGGAACTGGAGCTACAGCAGAAAACATAGTGGCAGGTTCACCACCAATAATTATAGCAACATCAATCTTGTTACTAGTTTTCTTTGATATGATTTCATGTTGTGCACCTCGTTTATGCTTTTGCCAATGCATCAATGCATGTGTATCATCAATAATCTGAATTCTATAGACACCTAAATTCCTAACACCAGTTTCTGGGTGTTTACTAGCAGTCAATCCGAACGTGATGAATTTTCCTGCATCTTTATGCCATGTTTTTAAAATTGGGATTTTACTAAAGGTTGGATTATCGTCAATTATTTCTGTAACAGGTCCATTTTTTTCTAAATTAGGAAATGACTCACTCATCTTTGAAAGCTCTGGTAATTTTTTTAACTTATTAAAAACACCTTTTGGAATTTCCATCTTTGTCATATCTGCAATTCTTTTCCCAATTTCTGTAAAGTCATTAGTCTCTAATGCAATTTCTAATCGTTTAATTGAACCAAACACATTTCCAAGGACTGACATATCATATCCTTTTATATTTTCAAATAATAATGCGGGTCCATTTTTATACATTGTTCGACGAAGAATTTCCGCAATTTCCAAATTCGAATCAACTTCTGTTTTAACTCGTTTTAATTCACCTGCTTTTTCTAAGTTCTCTATTAATTCACGTATGTCACTAATCGGCATGAATCCGTTCATTCTCGTCAAAGTATAAGCTTAACTCGATTGTTAAAAAAATTACATGTATTAAGAGTTAAAATTGATTCTGAATGTAAAATTGCGATGAGTGAACAAGATTTTTGTGTTGTATGTAAGGGTGTAGGAATTATTGAATTATTGAATTCTGAATGTCCATTCTGTAATGGAACAGGAGAAAATTCAAAATCTGCTGAAAGTTATTTAAAATCTCATATATGTCAGTGTATTTTCCTAGATAGGAAGCAGTGCCCTATATGTGAAAAGAAATGTCACCATGACACACCAAATAGACCTAAAGTTTTGATCGATCCAATGTAATTATGGCATTGGTGGAAGTTCACTTTTCTTTCCGTGTCCACCAGAACCAAATTTACAGTAAAAACACAAATCAGATTGCATGTGTGTAAGATGTTGTATTTTTATAGCACCAATTTTTAACGCAATCTTTGTTAAGATTTTATATTTTAATGGCATTGCAGGAATCACCTCATCCATGTAAACTTTGTAATGCTCAGGGCAAAATTTCAGTGTTACTTTACTTGGTTCAGAACCAGATTCATTCATTTGTTTTGTAAAATTGATTTGTGCTCGGATGTATTCGTGTTTTGGACATGGGCAATTTTTTCCTCCAGGATGTTTATATGCTGGAGTGTTTTTCCAATCAAATTCCGGGTATTCCTTTTCGAAATCGTCCATTATTAGACTATACCCAATATTCTTTATAAAACAGATCCCTATTCTGAGCGCAAATCGAGCACAATCTAAATAAACCCGAGTTTTCTACTTCTTGCATGGCTAAAGCAAAAAAACGTACAACGACATCTAAAAGATCAACATCTAAAAGATCAACATCTAAAAGATCAACATCTAAAAGATCAACAGCTAAAAGATCAACAACTAAAAGATCAACAACTAAAAGATCAACAACTAAAAGATCAACAACTAAAAAACCATCAAGATCATCAAAATCAACAGCAAGTTTGGAGAAAAAAATTGCTGAATTAGAAGCAAGGTTAACAAAGCTTTCTGCAGGTGCAGAAAAACCTGCACCAAAACCAGCAGAGACTGCACCAAAACCAGCAGAGACTGCACCAAAACCAGCAGAGACTGCACCAGAACCAGCACCAGAACCAGCTCCTGAACCAGCAAGGAAAGAAACACCACCTCCACCAGCTCCACCACAACCACTTCACGAAAGATTCCGTGACATTCCAACTGGAAATTGGAATGATCAAAAACCAAAAGTTCCAGGATTCACTGCTCCAGGTAATAGATACTTTGGTAGCAGAGCACTAGTAGCTCA
>CAYVWD010000043.1:0-3700 GCA_964455405.1 uncultured Candidatus Nitrosopelagicus sp.
AAAACAACAATACAGATCCGAGATGGGGATTATGGGAGACATATTAGATGTCACCCTGAATGGCGGTCAACAAGGCGTAATTGTATCTGCGATATCAAGACGTGCTAATCTATCTCACTATGCAGTTTTAGACAAGTGTGACAAACTGGTTGAGGCTGGATTAGTGGAGACAAAAAGAGACGAAAGAAATCGTAAATTCAGCATTACAGAAAAAGGCCTAGAATTCTTTCAAGAATTCAAAACATTCCGAGATCTCCTAGAATCCATGAATCTAAGGTATTAGAAATGAACAAAGAGTATGTGACTTGTAGAAAACAAGGGCATTCTGTACAAAATAGAATGCTTTTAAGTCCTACAGAAGCCCTGACAACAATGGCGCTTGTACCAATAGCGGTGTTCGTCCTAGTTCTACTTGCTATATCGGTACCACTACACTCTTTTGGCTCAAATCGAACCCTTGATTTTTCTCTTTTTCCAGATGGATCAACACACGTATTTTATGAATTGGAGTCAGACCCATTATTTCCAGACACGCATGTTATGTTATTTGGTGATTCCATTGAAAACTTGGTGGTAGAAGATGAATATGGATTTCTTTTAACCACTGAAATGTCTGGTGGCAATCCTTATTCTTTTGAAATAGAAACCTTAGGTGCATCTACAATTTCAATTAATTATGATACATATTCACTTGTTTCAAAGAATGGCAAAGTTTGGTCTTTTGACATCAATGCTCCAACTGAATTTACATTGTTAATGCCAAAAAATTCTGTCATTGTTGGAATGACCACTTTCCCAATTGATATGAGCGAAGATGGCGAAAGGACAAAAATGTTCTTGCCTACTGGTCAGGTAGAACTAACATATTTTCTAACAGTCGCTGAATCATCTCAAGAGAAGCCTATTATTGAAACTACAGATTCCAATCAGGACATAACAATCATTGGAATTTCTTTAGCTATAATAGCAGTAACAATTGCAGTAATTTTCAGATTTAGGCAGAAATCAAGCAAGGCAATTACTGTTGAACAATCAGAAAAAATACAACCTGAAAAACAATTCAGTCTAGAAGCCACACTTTCTGATGAGAGTGTAAGAGAAGACGATAAAGAGATCATTAAATTCATTCACGAAAATGGCGGTCAGGCATTAGAGAGTGAACTTAGGAAAAAATTCTTGCAACCACGAACAACTATGTGGAGAGCTGTAAAGCGATTAGAAAGGCAAGGTAAAATTGAAATCAGTAAAAAGGATCAGCAAAACCTTGTCAAATTAAAGCAGGAGGCACAAGATGAATAAAATCTATACAGCACTTATGATGTTTGCTATAAGCGGCCTTCTATTTGCAAACATTCCTGTACCTGGTGATGCTGCAGTAAATCTAGATTATATGCTTGGTATAGCCGAAAATGCAAAAAAATGGTGTAAATCTGAAATTGAAGCGAGGGAAAGCGTAGATCCAAAAATACTTGAATTATACCTTCAAAGCATTTCTGAAGTTGATAAATTAGCACTAGCAATAGATGCAAGTGATGTAAAATCTGCGCGAGAGCATTTTGTGTTATCAATGCAGAAAATGAGGCAGATAAGTTTGATGATAAACCAACTTGAAATTACAGAAGCAGAACCCAAAATATCAGTAAGAAACACAGTTCTAGATAGATTTGAAATGAATGTTCAAAAACTCAAGTCTATTTCTATAAAACTTGGCGCCGATATTAACTTCCAAGAAATAGAAAATCTATTGAAATCAGCAAAAGAGAATCATGAAAATGGCAATATGCAAAAGGTAAGAGAACTAACCAAAGAAATTGCTGAGAAAGGAACGGCAATCTATCAAACCCTCCAATCTATCAACGAACAACATAAAATTAACCGTGCAAAAGTACTAGCTGAAAAACACGTCCAGAAAATTAACATACTAATTTTACAGGCAAAAGAGTTAGGCTTACAAGAATCAATCAGTAAGTTGGAGGAATCAAAATTAAATCTTATTGCTGCAAATACCACGTCTCAGATCAAACAAAACATCAAAATTGTTATTGTACTAGCTGATACTATTCAGAAATCAAAATATGCTGCGATGGAAGAGGTTGAGCAGATAGAGATTAAACTATCACAACAACAGAAACTTTCCTTACAACTATCGCAGTTAGAAAATAAAATAAATTTACTTAGTTCCAAGGCACATGGGAATAATGTTGCCATTTATTATCTTGATAAGGCTATATTCTTACTAGAATCAGCAAAAACTGATCTAGACAAATCATTAAATGACATTCCTAAAAAAATCAAACTAATGGAAAACATACTTTCCAAAGTTGAAATAACATTGCAGCAATCATCATAAACTTCATATAGATTTGATCATCGAAATCCTACATGGGCTCTAAACAAATTAGTTTTGGAGTTGGTATACCCATGATTGTTGTTGGTGCGTTAATTGCGTTATTATGGGCACCTGCAGAGGCTGATCTAGGCTCAACCGTGGAGTTTGTTGGTAGTTTGATCGGAATCCTCGGCGTGGTCTTTTTAATCTCAGGCATCTTTTATACAAAACAAAAAGTCATTTCCTGATCACACCTTTCCAACGCGTAGAACACACGCATCGTTTAAAGCATCCTCGAATTCCAAATTAATCATGGATAAAGGACGTATTAAGAAACTAATTAGAGAATTAATTATTGAGTTAGGCGAGGATCCTACCAGAGAGGGTTTACGAGGTACACCAGAGAGAATTGCAGAGTCTTATGAGGAAATTTTCAGTGGATATGATTCAGACTCAGAACTGTCAGTACAGTTTTCAGAAGATTCTGAAACGGTGATAGCAAAAGACATCAAATTCTACTCCATGTGTGAACATCACATGTTACCATTCTTCGGAAAGATCCAGATAGCATATGTTCCAAATGGAAGAGTCGTTGGAATATCTAAACTGGTGCGTCTTGTTGAAAAATATTCAAAGAGACTACAGATCCAAGAAAGACTAACCAAAAACATTGCGGATGAGCTATACTCTCAAGGAATCAAAGGAGTTGCTGTGATGATAGAAGCTGAACACCTTTGCATGAAGATGAGAGGTGTTAAAAATGATGCCAAGGTTACGTGTTCTGCGTTTAGAGGAATTTATGAAGAAAAGTCAGCCAAAGAAGAGATAGTTAAAACAATTCATGGCAGATCTCCCAAACACACCACACCATAACACCATCAAAAAATAAATAATCAAAAAATTGGAGTAAACTTATGCCAGCACGAAACAATGTACATGTACCAAAAGAATCTTGGCCAAAATTTAGCTGGTTTGTGATTGAATTTGCCATAGTTATAGCAGTAGCAATCATAATTGCATGGCAGACAAATCCACTCTATGAAGACTATGTCATAATGTATGGATGGGAATGTGAGCAAGTTTCACAGATAACTGATTGTTCAATTGCTGAAGAAGCCGAAGTAAACCAAGAAGCACTTAACTGGATTTTCTGGGGCACAGTAGGGGCGATATTTCTTATCTGGTATCTGTTGATACGTGGAATAGTCTTGAAGAAATACGTGTTATAACACTAATTCGAATATTTTGTCTTATCTGAAATTTTTGCTTTTATGAATGCATTTTTCCTATTTCTACATGATTCACACTTACCGCATTGTGATTTCAAATTCAAATAACAACTCCACGTCTTGAAAATTTCATTACCTAAAA
>CAYVWD010000044.1:0-21269 GCA_964455405.1 uncultured Candidatus Nitrosopelagicus sp.
CACATGCTATATGCAATTGAAAAATACATCTTCATAGATTTTCAAAGTGAGGGAATAGCCACATTTCTAATGGGACACAAGTGGCCCATCGTATTGATGATCTTGTTTTTCATATTGCATTTCATAACTTATTTGCGACCAGATACGGTTACGAGAGTTAGTAAAGTTAGTCTAAAGTGGTGGACTGTGATATTATCAAGTATACTATTAGCAATAGTATTTTTCTTTAATGGAAATCCTGAAGATTTTATATATTTCAGATTCTAGAGTCTACTTTTTTTTCTCTTGAATGATAGGTAAAACCATACTATACATTTCTTCAGCCACAAGTCTGTTACCACCATCAACCGTATGAATTCCATCAGTGAAGATCGTATATGAATAATCATCAAACACATTCCTCAAGTCTTTCACGCCTGTACAATGATTATTTAGTTCATTCAGCTCTAGTGCAAATTTTTTGTAATCATTAACATAATATTTTGTAGTTTTTTCATATGCTGCATTTTCCATGTCGGAAAGGATTTTGTTCCCACCTCCAGCAATTGGTTGTAAGAAGATCAAAGTATCAAAATTCTTTTCTTTCCCCAAATTGCAAATTTCAATCCATCTATCTTTCCACATCTGTACCTTTTCTGTAGTTTCTGATGATTTGAGAGATATTGGATCATCGAGAACTGGATCTAATGCCTGGATCTGTGTATCTTTTCTGAAGTCTGCCTGCACCTTTCTTATAACCTGCAGTGATTGTATTTCTGGAGAAATTTCAAATGTTTTCTCTATTATCTTATCAATAATTGAAGTTTGATATTTTTTCCCTTTATGATATTCCAACCCTGTATCTAAATCTGCAAAACCCGAATATGCAATAATGACATCTGGACTAAATTTTAAAATTTTATTTTTAATCAATTCACTTTCCCATAAAGAAAAATATGAATTCATTCCTGCATTAATTACTTCGATCCTTACAGGCAGATCATCTTTTTCTAAATAATATTGCAAGAATCCCGCCATTGTAGTTGAATCACTTGAAGAACCAGCACCGCGTGTTGTAGAACTACCAACAGTAAAAATTCTAAATGTTTCATCTGGTTTTTCTAATGTAATATCTGGACCTCTAAAACCATAATTATTTACATTAAATGTTGAAGTATGTTGATTTGGAATATGCTCAGTTAACGGAACATGTTTCGCTTTAATCATTCTAGCATCCTCACAGATCTGTTTTTTTTCGAAATAATCCAAATCAGGATACACATCAGTTTCTAAGAACGTACAGGTAGTGCCAAAATACTGGTAACCCCTAGTAATTCCCTCCAAACCAAATATGATAATCATTATGATCAATACATAAGAAATAATCTGTTTCCGTCCAGAATATTCGAATATTTGTTTAAACTTGCCAAGTCCCCTTTTCAAGATATTTTATCTTGAAAGTGATGTTTTATTAGTTTACAAATTTATAGTAACATAATAGCACTGTTGCAAGATAATTTCTAAATACGAATGAATAATCTATCTTGATTATTTATGTGGAAAATTTCACAATGCATATAAAATCTGAAAGTTAAGATGATTTTTGTTCAAGAAATTGTGCTGCCAAAAGAGGTTTTCTGAGCATAAATTGAAAAGAAATGTGCTTTATGGCCTTAGCCATTCCAGAAGTAGATTCACCATATCTATCAATTTCATTTTGCACCACATCATATTGCTCTTTTGAAATTTGAAATACGATTTTTGTAGAGTCTTTGAATTGAAAATTATCTAATGTGAGTTGAGAATCATCTGATAACCATTTTGATATATCATAGTCAAAAACAAATTCAAAATCTGAATTAAGTCTGTCCTTAGATAAAATATTAAATGTTAATCCCCTACAATAATTTGCAACATTATCGAACTTTGTTTCTAAATTCGTGTCCCAATTCATTTTTTCTTTGATAAGATCTGTGGCTACACGAATAACATTTTCTGTCCAATCATCCATAAATCTTGACATAACTAACGCATGATGGAATTGTATTACATTTATGCCAACTTCACCATTAAGCAGCTTTTCATATTCAGATTCATCCTGAAAGTGTTCAATAATTTCTTCAGGTGAATCCCATAATTCAGAAATTGTTGCTTCACGATAGCTATTAAACGCCTCTTTTACACCTGAAGGAGATAAATCACGGCTGTTCATTATTTGGAAAAACAGATCAAATACGTCTAACTTCAATTCAGAAAATAACTTCTTCATGGCATCATATGCTACTGGGACGTTCGTTGTCCATAGAACAAAAGCTAATAGACGAAGTTCAACGTATTCTTCAAAAGATAGAGATTCCGAAGACATTACACATTCTTCAGTTTCTAATACTATTCTGTTATTTTTTAATTTAGTGAAATCACGTGGTAGTATTCTAAATTTTGTTTTCAAATTCCATTTTTCACGCTCTTGTGGTGTTGCTAACTCAGAACCAGGCAGCATCATGCATGTAAAGACTTGTATGTTATCTATTTTAGCATGTACGAGATTCCTTAATGTATCAACATGACTTTGAAATGTTTCTCCAGGCAAACCTAGAATGCATTCAGACATAGTATTTAATCCAAATTCTTTGATAGTAGGAATTAATCCCATCATTTGATCTAGGCTAATATTATCACGCCTGATATTCTTTAGAACTGTGTTATCCATAGACTGAACTGACATTAACATATGTAATGAGCCATTTAGTTTCTTGATAGCGTTAATGATTCGTTTTTGTGAATTTTTTCCAGTACTTGCCTCAATATACCGAGGAAAGCCATATCGTTCTTGAATACTTTTAATCGCCTCACATGTTTTTTCATCATCGGAAATCATACCAAAATTTAGATCACTGATATACATATTATGAATATTTTTTGGAATATGTTTGCCAATATATTCAAGGTCATCTATGGTTCGTTGAGTAGAGAACCTATTCACTTTTCTAACCAGATCTGTTCCATCTACACAATAGGAACACATGAAGGGGCACCCCCTGTTTGTTTGAAGCATAGGACTAAGTCTTCCATCAAAAAATTTGTCCATTAATCCGGTGGTGTATGGAGATGGTATTTCATCTAAATTAGATATGCGTTGGACTGAATCTTCGTATCTAAGATTTCCATTATGATCTCTTACAATACAAGCTTCAATAGATTCTGATAGAATCTGACGCAGGTGATTTCCATCTAAGTTAATACAAGTTTCAATAACGTTTGAAAAGCCAGTTTCTCCTTCAATAGGAATATAGATATCAACAATATTGTGTTTCTTAAGAAATTTTTCTTGAGAATCACGATCTAATGGGAAATTTGGACCACCCCATATTGCTAAACCATCTGGATTTTTCTCTTTAAAAATTTTAAAAAGTTCAAGACTTACATTTTGGCACCATACGTAATTACTCATTCCCAAAATATCTGGTGGAGATTTGGAAAGTGCATCTTCCAATTCTTCTATGTATTTGAATAGTGTTATCTCAACATTATTTCCAAATTTTTTGATACAATATGATGCAATGAATCCAATATTTAACGGGAAAGTTTCTGTAGAAAGCGTGACAGTATCATATGTCATGTCACCCAAGTATATCTTCAGTTTTTTTGTAGATTCCATTTTTTACACTAATTCCCATCTCATATTATATATTAATTAAAATTCTCATGTAATTTACTCATGGATGATATTTTTATCTATTTCTAGGTTTTAATTTAGTTAGTCATATTTTTTCTGTAGTAAAATAGATAAGAATTGCCAGAAGCATAAAATCAATGAATTGTATCAGTCAGTTTGTAAAACAGAGTCCTTTAGAGAAAATTATTACTTTTTCAAAGATTTTGATAATTTTCTTTGTTGCTTTTTACCTTTTGACAAATTTTAATCCCTATTACGAAGGTAATGATGCTTACAGCTATGCTATTACTGCTAAATTGTTAGCTGATGGTTCATTGTTTTATTCCAACAGTTTATCTGAAACTACAGGGCAGATTGAATTCATTCCACAAGATCATTATTTTATAAATGAAGATAATGTTGCATTACCTGCTGGTTACGTTGGATTTTTTGGATTAACCACATTTGTTTATTTAATTGCTGGAAATTATGGATTATTTCTTTTAGGTCCAATATGTGGAATTATTTTCTTAATTATTTCAGAACGTATAGCATCACATTTTTTTGGTAAATATGTAGGTCTTCTAACTTTACTATTTTTGTCAACTAATCATTATCTTTTTCGTACTTCATTAAATCTACAAACCGAAGCAGTTTTTGCAATATGTTTTCTTTTAGGATGCTATTTTTTAATTTCCTACTTAAAAAACTATAAAACCATCTGTATTCTTGCATCATCTTCTTTTTTTGTTTTTTCAGCCACTATTAGACCAAATGGAATAATATTTTTCCCAATTGAGTTAGCATGCATTATTGGTTTAATTTTATTACTAAAATTCAAACCAAATATTTTTAGTACAACTAATAATGGATTACATTTTTTTAATTTTACCAAAGATAAACAAAATTATAAGAAATATTTTACAAAAATTATATTAATCGCAGTTTTGCCTTGGGTTGCATTTCTCTTATTTTGGTTTAGTTTTTATGGTTATTTTTTCGACGATCCATTCACAAATCATGTTGTTGTAATG
The DNA here is from genome assembly GCA_964455405.1 of uncultured Candidatus Nitrosopelagicus sp. Taxonomy (GTDB): domain Archaea; phylum Thermoproteota; class Nitrososphaeria; order Nitrososphaerales; family Nitrosopumilaceae; genus Nitrosopelagicus. Next base: position 4,669 of record CAYVWD010000044.1, read on the forward strand.
AAAGGCGTAGAAGAACCCGATAAGGATGTTTCATCACTTTTCAAATTTAACTCTAAAAATTTTGAAAATACTAAGCAATATTCAAAATATCTTTTACCATATCAATTTCCGAGGATTGTTGATATTTCACCAGATTTTAATGATATTAACAATTTTTTTGGTAAGGACTGGATTGGAATTATTTCGCTTATTTTATTACTGATAATTAATTTTGTATCATTTAAAACTAGAAAGAATAGACTACAAATAATTATTTTTTCACTAATGACGTTGGGAACAGTATGGTTTTTTGCTTCTATTACAACAGAAATTAGAGCCTTAGAAGGTGTGCCTGGAAGATACATGTTTTCTGCATTTACAGTATACTATATGATGATTGGATTTCTAATCTATCACTTTTTTGGTTTTCTAAAAAATAATCTTTCTTCCAAATACTTAATTCCCTCTAGATTCATAGTACTTGTTATTATTGCATTCTTCTTCTTCGCTGCGTTTTATTTTTCTCCTCCAATCCAAGATATCCTAGATAACACATTTCAGATAAAGAGTCCCCAGATATACGCCGAAAGATATCCATTGGATCAAGAAGGCCTTTCTTCTAATGATGTTTTAATATCAATTCACACATACGATGCATTAGATTATGGTTTAATCCCGTTTAATGCTAGAATTACTGAATCAGGAATTAATGATAGTTCGTTTGAACTTTTACAGAAAATTCATAAATTGGGTTATGACGTTTACATCATAAAAGATACGACAATATGGCAAAATAAAATACTCTATGAAAGTTTACTTGACAGAAAAGATATATCATTTTCAGATTCGTCACCATCATTCTGTAAAGTTATTTTCAATTCAAATTCTGCAGAATTGAACGCTAATTTAATAACAGATGACACATGCAAATAGTTACTAAATTTTTAATGAAAATACTCTGTTTTGCACACCAACAAATGTTTTGAAATTATTTTTCTGTAAAATATTTACTATTTTATGAAAAGAAAGTTCATTATTATATTCATACCATCCTGCGGCAACAATTCTTAATCTGCTTTGTGATAATATTTTTTCCATACCTAGAAGTGCTTCTATTTCGGCACCATTAATCTCCATTGAGATAAAATCAATTTTATTAATATTATATGAAGCCAAAATATTATCTAGTGTATCTATTTCAATTTGATCTTGGTCATTATTTTTCAAAAACTCTGGAACTAGAGAGTTTCCTTGATTTTTAATTTTATATAACATTCCGTTACCAGACTTACTCCAAATACCCTTGTTTACTGTGATGACATTTGAAATATTATTCATCTGAATATTTTTGTTGAGAATTTGAAAGTTTTTTCTATCTGCTTCAATTGCTATAATTTTACCTTCTTCACCTACTAATTCGGATAACTTCATTGTACCAAAGCCATAGAATGAGCCTAACTCTACTACTACATCTCCTTTTTTAATTGGCATTTCAGACATTAACATTTTTCTTGTTTTATTATCGACTTTGAGATTTGTTAAGTTATCAATGTGATTTCTATGAATTCCATATTTTTTATGTGCAGGCTGTGCTATCTCATAATGTGAAAATTCATATCTTGAGAAAATATCTAATAAGATATTGTTAATGTTATCATAGTAAAAAATTTTATTCAAATTTGTTTTTACAAAAGGAAATTCATCAATACCTCTTTCTGTAATTTTTATTCTATTATCATCCTGATTTTTTAAGCCAAATTTTTGATATGATTTGGCCTTTATTATATGGAATAAACTTGAGTTAAAGTTGATATTCTGATCATGGGTCTTATTTTTTATCTTCATATGTAGAACCACTCATTAGAATCCCTAAACTTTTAGGTCCACAATTGAATAAAAGGTCTATTATTGACATGTATGACTCAAAATTCCCATGTATCTGAGGGTATTCTGGATGTTTATAATCTTGAAAGATAGTTTTTATTCCTGAAGATTCAAAATCATCAACTTTTGCATATGTTTTTCCAGTTTTACCAAAAATAAATACATCAGCTTTCATTTTTTTACATAAATCTAGAACGAGATCTGATTTTTCACCTTCTAAACTAAATGGTAATGAACTGGCTTTAACAAATTCTACATCGATCCCTAACTCTTTAATAAAAAACCGAATAAGTTTTTCATTAAGATCTGAAAGATATATCCATTCTTTTTTGTATACATCTCTAAAAAAATCAATATATGTTTTAAAATATGGTGACTTGGAATATGACATTTCTATGGCTTTGATATGTTTTATTTTCCATTTTTTTGAATTATCTATTTTAATTTGATTCAATGTTTGATTATGATGTCCATGTGTTAAAACAGGAACTACTAGCCATAACCACCCATCAGGAGTACGGATCTTATTTCTTGAATACCAACCCCACTTTGAATAACGAACTGTATCTAAATATACAAAAACATCACTTTCAGCAATTTTTGCAAAATGCCCTAAATATGGTAAAAATAGTGGTTGATGTGCTGTTAGAATCATATACTATCTTTCAAGGTAGAACGCAAAATAATGATTTGTATCAATTTCTTCAAATAATACTCTCACAACATTTATGGAGAAAATGACTTTTAACCTCATTTTTTTAAAAAATGCTTCATAAAATGTTAATAGTTTTTCTATTGACACATTTTCGGTATCTTTTATACCATAAAATTCATCTCTGCGTTTTTTCCAGTCTGGAAATTTAGAATAGTTAAATGGTTGTCTATTAACATTAAAAATTACAACTGCCTTTTTATCAATAAGTTTTACAATATTTCCTAATATGTCAAAATGCTCACAATATTCTCCATTAAGGCCATATGTGTTATTTGGATTATCTATTAATATTAAATCAAATGAATGAAAATTGTCATTTTCTTTGAGTGTTTTTATAGAATCAATGATTTTTACTTTAGATTTAGGCAAGTTTTCTTTTAATTGCTTTTCAAATTCACTATTGATCTCCCAAACTTCTAAAGTCTTCACTTTTTTTGCAAATAATTTTGTTTGCCAAGAAGCATCTCTTCCAAATAGTTCTATAGCATTGTAATTTTCAAAATTAATTCCTCTATCCTCAAGCTTGGTAATTAATTCAGTTGTTGCTTCATCCCATCTCGGTTGTAATTCTTCCATTTATTACTCAACTTTTTTTGTTTTGGAATATGACTTCTAAATTATGACCTGTCTGATAACTTCAAATGCCTCAGCATATTCTTTTCCTATATTAATTGCTCTTGTTCTAGCTAGTCCTCTAATGAAATCAGGCATCATATACTCCTTCTTAAACTGTGATTTGTATTGCTGAACCGCCTCAATTTTTTTTTCAATATCTTTCTCTTCTAATGGAACAAAGCCTATTGTATCAAAAGTAAAACAATTCCATGGTTGTTCATAACCATAAATTGAAAAACTTGTTTTTTTGAATGCTCTTAATGCTTCACGTGTAACTACTTCATGATCTTGATGTGTATCATTTTGTGAAGGTATCATGACAATTTGCGGATTAAAATCATTCCTTATCTTAATAAGTGAATCAAGAATTTCTTGTCTAAATTTAGAAAAAATCCTTACCTCAAAATCTAATACTGTGATATTTTCTTTTTTTAACCCCAGGATCTCACATGCTTTGAACATTTCTTTTTCAGTACTATCTGCTTCAAACCCTTCTGGTAAGGATTTTTCTGCAGTTGAAAATGCAATTAATTTTACTTCTTTACCCATTTCCACAAATTTTGAGATTGTTCCTCCACAACCAAGTTCTCCATCATCTGTATGAGGGCTAAGCACCAAGACTCGCTCATTCATATAGACACAAAATTGGTCTAAGAAATAACTGTATTTATCTAAAGATACTCTTACAAGTTATTTTAATTGAATTTTTCAAGTACATCTTCATACTTGCAAAACATTGCGTTCATTTCTGTTACAATATTGTTAAGATCATAAAAAAATTTGTTATCTTTATTGTAAAAGCTATTATCATATGGATGCAAAACTAAACCCAAAAAATATTGCTGGTTATTCTCATTTGTTATATCTAATGCTTTTTTAAATAAATTTTTGTAGTAATGAATAATCTCTTCATATGTATCAGGTGTTTTTTCCTTTGTGGGTGTTTTTGATGTTTTTGAAAAAACAGTATCTTGCCATCCTGCTGATGGAATTTCCAGCAAACCATTTTCATAAAAGTATGGTTGTCTTGGAGTATCATCCTTATTCTGTAAGGGTGGATTCAAACCATCGTTTTCATCTCTTAGATCAGAGCTAACATAACTAACATTCATTTTTTTTAATTTTTTCTGTAATTCTTCATCACCAATTAACCCATTACGATGTCCCAAAGGAGTTCTATATGCTCTATTTGGAATATTTAATCCAAGACTTTCTTGAAAAATTTTGGTGTTCATTTTGAACTCTTCCTCTAGTTCTTCCACTGATATCGGGATCTTGTCTGGTCTTGTTGAAATTTTTTTTACAACACTATGTGAATAACTATGATCACCTATTTCCACATATGGTGAATTTACACAAAAAGACTTTTTCATTTCTTCCTTTCCAAATACTGTTGTCATACTTTCAAGAAATTGTCCACAGACAAAATATGTTCTAGGAATTTTCAACTCTTCAAGTGTATGAGCAATATTTTGTAAGGAATTTAATTTCCTAGTTGCCATCTTCATTCCCTCTAATGTTTTAATGAATTTGCCTCTAGGACGATCACAATCAAATCCTAACATTATTTTCAAACTAGTGTCTTTTTCCATCCATTTTCACCATTTCAATGCCTCTAAATATCTATAATTATTTTATGGAAATCTATTCAATGATTTTCAGATATTTTCCATTTTTTCTATCTAGATAAGATCTTTTGATACAAACAGAAATAAGTAAATAATCAACGGAATCTTCAGATTGAAACTAGTTCTTATAATGTGTGCCTATGATGAAGAAAAAAACATTGCTAATGCAATTTCTAAAATTCCCGAAAAAATTTCAGGAATAGATGAAATTGAAATCTTGGTTATTGATGATGGTTCAACTGATAAAACAGTTGAAATTGCAAAACAACACAATGTTGCACGAATTGTATCTCATGAAACAAATTTAGGAATTGGCGCCGCATTCATGACGGGAATTAGAAATGCTATTTCTATGGGTGCAGACGTTGTGGTTTCGTTTGATGCTGATGGCGAAGCAAACGAAAGTGAAATTCCTGATCTAATTAATCCAATTCTAAACAATCAATTTGATGTTGTTATAGGTACTAGATTCCTGAAAAACATTCCCTCTAACTATTCAAAAACGCACTTAATTGGAAATAAAATTTTTACAAAGTTAGTTTCATTTGCTGCTGGGCATAGATTTTCTGATACTCAAACCGGTTACAGAGCGTATTCAAAAAAAGCTATTAAGAATATTTCAGTTGTTAATAATTTTACATACACTCAAGAGGTTCTTCTAGATCTATTCTTCAAGGGTTTTAGAATAGGGGATGTACCAATATCATTTGTATACCGTGGAACTAATGAATCAAAAGTTGCTAAAAATATTTTTAAATACACAACCAGAGCATTATCCGTAATTGCTAGGAGTGTTGTTTATCATAGACCAATTCTAACTTTTGGATTATTTGGTGCACTTTTGGCTGGAGTTGGTATAGGAGCAAAAATAATCTCAGGTTATTCTCCATACCTTAATGTACATTCTACTTTATCGTCAGGTTTAATTCTGCTTGGTGCTGTTTGTTTTATTATAGGATTATTTGCAAGTGTAGTATTTCGAAGGCAGAAATTTTTAGAAAAAGATCTGAGACACCGTTTACAAGCGTTAGAAGAGTCAAAAAGAAATACTGAAGATAATAATGAAATCTCTTAATCCTATTTTTTGTCCACAAATTAGTATATATCATTACATATACAACTTATTCTGGAATTAATTTTAAGCCAAGTTTACAATTATGAAAAACAATAATCTAACATCATTCTCACATGTCTTCTTTGGCAAATCATTTTCCACTATTTCACAGGCAACATTTTATTTCATATTCGCCTTTATGCTAGAACCTGAAAGTTTTGGCGTTTTAAGCTATTGGATTGCCTTTGCTGGCGTAATTTCCATTATCTCAAGATTTGGATTAAATCATACTATTGTAGTGTATCAAGCAAAAAAGAATCAATCATTTGTAAATAATGTAAATTCAATATCGATAGTTCTAATCTCTATTATTTCTTTAATTGTATTATTTTTTGATCCTTTAGTCGCATTACTAGCCTTTTCAAGCTCATTATTTCTAATGTCCATACAAAATCAATTAGGACAACAAAGATACAAGAAATATCTTTTATTAAATATTCTCAAAGGCACATTTATTCTGGCTCTACCAATTACATTGTATTTCTATTTTGATATTTCAGGTGTTTTAGTAGGCATGTCTGTGGCATACTTGGTTTCCAGTTTTAGTTTCTTTCAAGTATGGAAAATTAAGGATCTCTCACTTCAATTTTTCAAAAAAAATTTTTCTGTGTTATTACATAATTTTGGAGTTGATTCATCAACAAGTTTTGTCAGGTTCATAGACAAATTAGTAATTATTCCTATACTGGGATTTACATCTTTAGGCATCTACCAATTAAATATTCAAATTCTTGTGGGTCTAGAATTACTACCACTATCATTACATTCTTTTTTACTATCAGAGGAGTCTAGTGGAAAATCTCATAAAAAAATAAGCATCATTGTAATCATAATTTCTATTGTTATTGCTATAACTATGATATTTTTGGCACCCATAATAATTTCATCTGTATTGCCAAAATACTCTGAAGGCATACCAAGTCTACAGATTCTTATTTTATCCTTGATTCCACTATCTATCGCTGCAATTTTTAATGCTAAATTACAATCTCAAGGATCAACAAAAGTTGGGTATTCCGCATTGGTAAGAATCGGTTCATTAGTAATTTTAATTATTATTCTTGGGAGTCAATTTGATCTAATTGGTTTGTCTTTATCCGTATTATTTTCGTCTATTCTATATTCAATGTTTTTAGCATATATCTTCAAAAAAGAATCAAAAAACAAACTTATGTAAATTTATGACTAGTTTTCTGAGTATTAATCATGCAAGAATTTTTATTTTATACTGATAATTTTAGTATGGAAACCTGAAATGCAAGTCTGGCCAAATTTTTTCATCGTAGGCGCCCCACGTGCAGGAACTACATCACTCCATGAGTATTTGAAGAACTGTCAAGGAGTTTTCATGTCCCCTATAAAAGAAACTTATTTCTTTTCACCCAATGTTAACATGGAATTAATTCTCTCAAAACCAGTAAAAAATCAAAAAGACTACCTAAAACTTTTTCACGGAGTTAAAAATGAGCAAGCTATTGGAGAATCTACACCTAGTTATCTCTGGGATCCATATTCAGCAACATTAATTCATGACAAGATCCCTGACGCAAGAATAATCATCATCCTAAGAAATCCAATCGATCGTGCGTTTTCACATTATTTGTGGTTAGTTAGTTTAGGTAAAGAGAACCTATCATTTTCTGATGCAATAAAGAAATCACTTTCTGCTAAACCTGACTTTTCTGGTAGAATAATAGAAGCGGGAATGTACTCTAATCAAATTAAGAAATATCTCGACATATTTGATAAAGAGCAGATTAAAATTCTAATCTTTGAAGAATTTTCCAATGATCCTAAAAAGACTGTGGAAGACATTTTGAAATTTTTAAATGTTAATTCTGATCCTCCAGATGAATTTAAAGCATTTAACACATATGTTGAACCAAGGGGTAAATTTGCGAAAGGTGTACTACAAAACAAATTCTTACAAAAAATCGGTACTAATTTACCTCGAACTCTTGCTTCTCAAGCCACAAAAATATTAGATAAAGATGCAACAAAACCTAAAATTCGTGATTCTGATCTCCATCTTTTAAAGGAAATTTATTCAGACGATGTACAAAATCTCGAAAAAATATTAAATAGAAAATTACCATGGAATTTTTAACTTAGGTTTTTCTAAAACTAAACTAATTCATATTTACTAGAACTATTGGTAAAATTAAATCATATATTTTTTCAGAAACTATCTTATTTCCTTCCTCGCCTAGATGCACCGAGTCCAAATATAGTGGTTGATTATTTCCATCAAAAATGCTCTGAAAATCACCAGTTGCTGAACAATGATTATCAATTTCTTTAAGTTGATTAGCATAGATTTGTAAAGCAGGCAGTCTTCTTTCATTTTCCTTCCATTCAAATTGATTCTGCTCAAATTCTGATAATGCTCTTTCACTACTACCTAAAATTGGCTGAACTGTAATAACTACATCAAATCCTGAATTTCTTCCCAAATCACAAACCTCAATCCATCTTGATGTCCAAATGTCTGCTTTTGTTTCAATTTCTGTACCTTCAAAAGGATATACTGCAGGACCAGCGAATGACATAGGAAGAAGATCTAAATTACTATAAATTATCTTAATTAACTTCGAGTAGGCAAATAATGTCTCACCAACTTCATAAAACGTATCTTTCTCTTTTAAAATATTATCTTCATCTACACCATCATTAATTCCATCATAATAATAATCAAAATTTTTACCTATGTCATTCCACCCATCATAAACTATTATAAGATCTGGTTCAAAATCTAAAATTTTTTCTTTAATCAGTCCAACTTCAGTTCCTGAAAACAAGCCTGAGATTCCAGCATTAATGACTTGAATATTTTTCGAAAATTCTTCCTCATTAAATTTTTCTTGTAGAAATCCAGGAATCGTTGTAGAATCTGATGTAGTACCAGTACCAAATGTAGTAGAACCACCAACAACAAAAATTCTGTAAGTATCTTCCGACTTGATTGCTGAAAATTCAGCTCCTCTAAATCCGTGAGAGTTGATATTAATTGTTTGGAAGTGTTGATCCGGTAGCATTTGGTAAAAAGGCCAATCCCCAAATTTTAATTCACGAAAGTCATCACAAATATTCCGTTTGTCCTCCAACTCAAGGTTTTGATAAATATCACTTTTTAATAATATACAACCAGAAGGATACCACATATCATAAACTCTGGCAAAACCCTCTAAAGAAATTATTATAATTACTATGAAAAATATTCCAACTAAAAATTGCTTTGAATAAGAAACTTGTACAGACAATCTACATCTCTTTTATGTTCAAATAACTTCAATTATTAAATAATTCATATTAGTTTTTTAATCAAAAACTCAATCATGCTTTAGGTCTACCAACTCTTTTCTTGGCTTTAGGTCTACCAACCTTTCTTTCTTTTCGTAATTTACTTGTTTTTTCTTTGAAATCCATTCCTTTTTCAAAAAATTCCCAAATCATAATTTTTACTAATTTGGAAATTTTTTGTTCAAGATTACTTTGGTATTCTGTTGTATTAAGAAGTTTACCAATATTTTTACCTCCAATTTTGATATCTTTTTCTTCTAGTGAATCTGCAACTAATTCTTTTGCCATGGTTAGCCCTACATAGAATTTTACTCCTGAACGCATAATTTCGTTATAACTCAAACCATATTTTTCCTTAATTCTCTCAATCTCATCAAATTCATCATCAGGAAATCGTGCTCGTAGCGTATTCCATTCGGTCATACTCTCTAAATATTTTTTATCCTAATAACTTGTTAGATTATTGTTTTTGAATATATGATTAGGATATAGTTAACAAAAGAAGCGAAAAGTAATAATTCCTTGGTTGATGCATTTCATTAATAATGAAAAATGTAAAAGATGTTGTAGCCGGTTTAGGTGAAATTGGTTTGCCAATATTCAAACTTTTATCCAAATCTCAGATTGCAGTAGGGTATGACATTAATCCAAAATTAATGAATCAGAAGGAATTTCTAAAGCATGAGAATTTGGACACATCTTTTTTACATATCTGTATACCATTTTCCAATAAATTTCAGTCAAATGTAAAAAAGCTATACAGAAAATTTTCTCCAAACTGTATTGTCATTCATAGTACAGTCAGTCCATACACTACAAAAAAATTACAATCTAGTTTGGAAGAGATCCCTGTAATTTTCAGCGCAACAAGAGGAGTTCACAAAAGAATGCTTCGTGATCTTGGTCGATATACAAAATTTTTTGCAATCGAAAAAGACGCACCTAATGCAAAGCTTGCATCTACACGATTCACTAGACTTATGAAAAAATGTCAAGTAAAGACAAAAAAAATGTCAAATCCTTTAACATTAGAACTTGCTAAAATAGTAACTGACACTTCTTACTATGGATGGCTCATCAACTATGCACAAATGAGTAAAACAATTGCAGTGAAACATGGAATAGATTATGATGAGATGTGGTCATTTTCTGACGAAATCCACAAGTTTCTAGGTAACAGACCGAAAATGTTTCCTGGCTTTATTGGCGGACATTGCGTCATTCCAAATTTGTCATTAATTGATGAAAAATTATTATGGCAAATTAATAAGATCAACAATTCTTTTTCCAAAAAAATGAAAAATGTAAAACCTAGAAATAAAAAACTTCATTAAATTAATTATTATTCATGTATTTTGTGATAACATGATTTACTATTGGTTATTTTAAATATGGAATAGATTTTTTTTCTTTATTGTCTGAATCTGAAACTAATTATTCTATTAGAACGGTTGAGTGGAAAAACAATAAGGTGATCATGATTGATCAAACAAAATTGCCAAACCAACTTGTCTTTGTAGAGTATGATGATTACAACCAAGTAGCTGACGCAATAAGAAATCTGGTTGTTAGAGGTGCACCTGCAATAGGAGTATCTGGGGCTTTTGGTCTAGCCTTGGCAGCATTACAAAGTAATTCAGAAACAAAAGAGAACCTTATTACAGATCTTCAAAAAGCTAAACAAATTTTGTTTGAAACTAGACCAACCGCTGTAAATCTTGCTTGGGGATTAGAACAAATTATGGAAGTTGCTCGAACAGCCAATTCTGTTGATGAAATTAAAGAACTTGTCATTAAAGAAGCTGTATTGATGGCAGATAGAGATATTGTAATAAATAAAACAATGGGCAAATTTGGTGCAGAATTGTTTGATAACGATGACACCGTAATGACTCATTGTAATGCAGGTGCATTGGCAACAGTTGGATATGGCACTGCTTTAGGAGTTATTAGAGCGACAAAAGAGAGTGGAAAAAATATCAAAGTTATAGCAACCGAAACAAGACCTATTCAACAGGGTTCTCGATTAACTGCATTTGAATTAAAGCATGACGGATTTGATGTGAGTTTAATTCCAGATACTGCGGTAGGTTATAGCATGACAAATGGTTTGGTCAACAAGGTTGTTGTTGGTGCTGATAGAATTGTTAAAACTGGTCATGTTTTTAATAAGATTGGAACTTATCAGGTTTCTACTATGGCAAAACAACATGAAATTCCATTCTATGTGGCTGCACCTTTATCTACGTTTGATATGGAAACCGATGCAAAAGATGTAATTATAGAGATGAGAAAAGGGACAGAAGTTACTGGAACTGGTGATAAAAAAACTGCCCCTGATGGTATTAATGTAATTAACCCTGCATTTGATATGACACCACCAGAACTAATTTCAGGCATAATAACTGAAAAAGGTGTAGTAAAACCTCCTTTTGATGTTACATTAAAAAAATTATTTGAAGCTAATTAATAGAAAGTTTTTATTCATTCTTTAGTTTTTCTGCATATGAGCACAGTAAATGTTGATGATGTCCGTAGTTCCCTTAAACAGTGTATGGATCCTGAAGTTCCTCTAAGTATTGTGGATATGGGATTGATTTATGGAATTAATGTTAACGAAAATAATGATGTTGATATCAAAATGACGATGACAACACAGGGATGTCCTCTTCATGAAACAATGGTTGATGATGTCAAAAGATATACCAAAAAGGTTTCTGGAGTAAATAATGTAAATGTGGAAATTGTTTGGGATCCACCTTGGACAATGGATAAAATGTCAGATGATGCAAAAGCAATGATGAAAAAAATGGGTTCACAAAATAGTCCAGCTCCAATCAACTATGAAACTGCTTTACCGCAAGGAGTAGGTAATTTAGTTAAACAGGAGGATGGATCTATGATTTTGGCTAATGAACACGAACAAGGATTTATGGTAAATGATGCAATAATTGATTTTTGGAAATCATGTAATGGTGAACGAAAAGTAACAGATCTTGTAGAAGTTTTTGCACAGCAAACAGGTTTGCAGCGAACTCAAGTTGAAAAAGAAGTAATGCAGTTAATAAAACAATTACATGAAGGTGGTCTTCTTGTTATACCAAACCAACCAGACGCACCAAACGTAGAATTTAAAAAATCAAACTAAATTTCTTTAATCTCTGTTATTGTAGCCTGAACCGAATCCATCTTAACTATTGCACGTTTTGTATTCCATCCCAATGCAACATACCAATCCCCTGCATCATTATCATATTTAGTCTCTAATGTGGTGATATCTTTTGATTCAACTTTGTAGCTTTTGATTATTCCAGATATAGCAAGAGATATTGCATCTTTTTCTGTCTTTAACCTTCTGTCCATCAATCCAATTCCAGGACTCATATGATAATTATGGAAAAAACATCTAATATACTTGATTATTGTTCGGAAGGGCCCGATGGGATTCGAACCCACGGCCTGGTGGTCCGAAGCCACCCGCTCTATCCAGGCTGAGCTACGGGTCCAAAAAAATAAGCATTTAACCTGTGTAAATATCTGTCTTAGTGATGAAAATATCAAAAAAAGTCTCGGGTGTTGAATATGCAATTCGTGATATTGTTTTGGCTGCACGTGAAATTGAACAGAAAGGACAAAGAGTTGAGTATCTTAACATAGGCGATCCTGTGCAATTTGGTTTTCAGCCACCAGACAATGTCAAGCAGGCATTAGTTGATTCTGTACAAAATGGTAATAATTTTTACACACAGTCTGAAGGTCTACCAGAACTGTTAGATGAAATTGCAAAAAAAGTAAACGCCAAGGGATTATCAATAGATTCAAAAAATGTGTTAGTTACCAATGGTGTATCTGAAGTATTAGACATGATAATGTCTTCAATTGATGAAGAAGGAGATGAGGTCTTCCTACCAGGTCCGTATTATCCTCCATATGCATCATATGTTAGATTACATGGTGGAAAACCAATAGAGTTTGCTGTTAACTTGCAAAATTCTCAACCAGATGTTGATGATATCAGAACAAAGATTACAACAAAAACAGTTGCAATATGTCTAATCAGTCCTAACAACCCAACCGGTTTACTATTCAATGAGGATTCCCTAAAACAAATTGTAGATATTGCAAATGAACACAATTTGTACGTTATTTGTGATGAGATTTATGATAAAATTGTCTTTGATCAAAAATTCACTGGAATTGGTAAGGTTGCCGGAGATTCACCAGTTATAATTCTGAATGGATTTTCCAAAGTTCATCTTATGTCAGGATGGCGAATTGGTTACATTGCATTTAATAATTCACCACAACTTGACAGTATAAGAGAGAATTTACCTAAACTTGCAAGAGTCAGAATATCAACTAATCTTCCTGTGCAACATGCCGCACTAGAATCATTACGCGGACCACAAGATTATATTTCAGAATTTGTCTCCGAGTTGAAACAGCATAGAGATTATGTAATCAAGCGTTTTAACTCAATGAATAATATTTCCTGTTCAAGCCCTCAAGGTGCATTTTACGCTTTTCCAAAAATTGAAAATAATCCATATAATTCTGACAAGGATTTTGTATTAGAGTTACTAAAACAAAAAGGGGTTTTAACAGTTCATGGTTCAGGATTTGGTACTCAATATGGAAGTGGGCATTTTAGAATAGTCTATCTTCCAAATATAGAAATTCTTGAGTCAGCTATGGATAAAATTGAGGATTTTGTTAGTTAGTACTCCCAAACAATATATTTCTTAGGAACAATCTCAATTATACAGTCAGTATCATCTAGTAATTCTTTTGCAGATTTATTATTTAGATCCTTGAAGTAACGCAAAAGAATTTTCTTTTCTAACCGTAAAACTGTTCTAATATCTTTGATCAACTTGGCGTTTCCTTGTCCCATGACGCCAAATATGTTAGGTGCATTTATTCCCACATCAACACAAAAGCTTACTTTTTTTTGGCTTGTAATATTTTTTGCCTTTTTAGTTTTTGTATTAGTTCCAACGTAAATTTTATTTCTACTATACATATACCAAACTGGAACTATATGTGGAGTAGACCTTTTATCAATTGTTGCTAGATGTAGGATCTTTTGTTTTTTTAGAAATTCAATTTGTTTTGACATTTGACTTCCTGTATCCTAATCCAATCATTATACAGCCAAAGATAATCATTCCTACAGAAAATTTTTCATTTGTAATTTCTGGCCCAACCAAAAAATCATAGAAAAAACCTGGGCTCCAAAGAATCATGTTTCTCACTATAATTACTAGTGCCATAACAATAAACAAAACACCCATTGCTGTGAACCAGTTTCTTCCACGACGTGAATATTCGTGACTCATAATAGCACTGTTTCTTCTGTTAAATTATCTTAATTCCAGGATTTTTCATTTTATTCCGAATCATTGCATTTAGTAACAATGGAGTAGACATCTCAACAAGATATGCGAGTACACCAGGTCCAAGATATATTGGACGCAATCCTTCGATTTCATTTATCAAGCCGTTAACTACTTCAACAGATTCTTTGCTGTCTCCTGCAACAAAGATATCATAATCTAATGTTAGATTTGGATTTACAAGCTTCTTTTCAGAGATTACATGGAATGCAGAAACCAATTTTGCTTTATCTTTCATATACTTTTCAACAGTTTGGTGTGAGAATGGTTTGTTTTCTTTAATTGCAATGCATTCAAAACCTGTATCAGTTTTTGTCATTGGCACTATTGGTGAAACCACCACACACTCATCGTTAATTTCAGGTAAAATCTGTGAACAGGTTGAATCTATATTATCATATGGAATAGATAAGATTAGAATTTGTGATTCTTTTGCGACTGAAATATTGTCTTTTCCTGTGATGGTTCCATCGATTTGTCCGTATGCTTCTACAACCTGAGTTGTATATTCTGTTGCTGCAGAGGCAGCACGCTCTGCATCGCGTGATCCAATAATAACATCATGATTCTTGCACCATCTAAATGCAAAACCCTTACCCATTCCACCTGTTCCACCAATAATACCAATTTTCATGACTTCGGTCTAACAATGTTATTATTATCTCTATAGAAAAATCTCAATGATCTAAGAAAAATGATTATATTTTTACGGCATGGGCAAGCTGAAAACAACACCAAAAAGATTTTGGCTGGTCGATCGCCAGGTGTAAATCTTACAGAAGTTGGGATTAAACAAGCTGATCAATCTGGAAAAATGTTAAAACCATTGAATATTTCTGCCATTTACTCTAGTCCAATTGATCGAGCATTACAAACTGCTCAGATTGTAGGTAAACACTGTGGTCTGGAAATTGTAACTGATGATAGACTAATTGAATTAGATATGGGAAAATTTACAAAAGTGCCCTACAGTGAAATTTTTGCCAAACATGGAAATGTTTTCTTGAAATTTTATCAGGGAAGTAACGAAGTAAGCGAAAACGGAGTTGAGACCTTTGCCAATGTTAAGGAACGCATATTTGATATGGTTGATTTTGTGGTAAACAAACACAAAAATGAAAATGTAGTTTTGGTTACACATATGGATCCAATTAAGGCAATGATCGGCAAAGTACTAAGTCTTAAACCTGAGATACTGTTTGAATTGATAATTGCAAATGCATCATTAAACATCTTCAAAAATAACGATCAGAAATTTTATCTTACAGCAATAAACACTATGCCTTCTGAAAGATTTCATGAGACCTTTTAAAAACAGAATTCTGCAAACCCTTAAATACATTTTTCAGCCCACGCCAAGATAACCGGTAACAATGAAAGTAATAATTGGTCTAGGAGTAGTTTTGGGTTTATTGGTAATTTTGCCATCAGTTCAGTATGTTTTAGCAGCAGGTGATGAGCCTGGTGAATACTTGGATAGGCGTGTAGAGATTTGGGGTCTCTTTTACAGATTAATGATTGTTGCATTTACGGTAGGTACTGTTGTCTCTGGAATGATAGTCTGGCTTGTTCTCAGATTTAGAGAATCAAATCCAAAAGCAAAGCCTACAGAATATGAGGCTGATGGAAAGTGGTAAGATGAGTGGACAACATTCTACATGGCCTGAATGGGTATACATTGGTGTTGTAGTTGCATTGTTATGTTATGTTGGTGCTGAAGCCTGGAATGTTGAAAGAATTGTAGAACATGTACCAGCAGATGCTGAAATAATCAAAGTAACAGGTCAGCAATGGTTATGGACTTTTGAACATGAAGATGGAAAAAAAGAGATAGGGGAATTACATCTTGAAAAAGGCAAGGCGTACAAGTTTGAGATAACATCAAAAGATGTTGTACATTCATTTAATATTCATGATTATGTTGTTTTGTTGGATGCTGTTCCTGGAAGAGTTAACACTGTCTGGTTTTC
>CAYVWD010000045.1:0-5672 GCA_964455405.1 uncultured Candidatus Nitrosopelagicus sp.
CATCTAAGATATGATCCAAAGAATCCTGAATGGGAGGACAGAGATAAATTAATTCTATCGAAAGGACATGCATCACCAGGTCTTTTCTCAAATATGGCAGTAGCAGGATATTTTGAGGAAAATAAAATGGAAACATTAAGACAATTTGGAAGTAAACTACAAGGACATCCTGATTTAAAATGTCCAGGTGTTGAATTCTGTGGTGGATCACTTGGAATAGGATTATCTTACTCAATTGGAAATGCTCTTGCATCAAAAATTGATGGAAAAGAAAATAGAATTTTTACAGTAATGGGAGATGGGGAAAGTGATGAGGGACAAGTTTGGGAAGCTGCAATGACTGCTGCAAAATATAAAGTTGATAATCTTACACTAATTCTAGATAGAAATTTCATTCAACAAGATTCTTACACTGAAAAAATTATGCCATTAGATGAAAATCTTGAAACTGATGAATTATCTGAGATGTGGAAAGATGCAAGTAGATGGAAGACTGCTGACAAGTGGCGTTCTTTTGGTTGGAATGTTATTGAAATTGATGGTCATAGAGTAGAACAAATTTCCAATGCAATAGATCGTGCGAAAACAATCAAAGGATTACCAACAATTATCATTGCACGTACTATCAAGGGTAAAGCTGTGGAACATATGGAGGATAATCCACAATGGCACGGTAAAGCAGCAAAACCAGAATTTGTTCCAATAATTGAACAAGAGCTTGAATCACAATTTATGATTGCACCATCAATTATAGCCGGTGACATGACAAATCTTGAAAAAGAAGTCAAACGATGTGACGATGGTAGAGCAGATTATATTCATCTAGATGTGATGGATGGAAAATTTGTACCTAATACCACTTTTGATCATCTAAAAATTCAGGAACTACGTCCACTAACTATAATTCCTTTTGATGCACACTTGATGATTGATGAACCAGTCAAACATGTGAGAGATTATGTTGACGCTGGAAGTGACATTATTACAGTCCATACAGAAGTCTGTAACGAATCAAGTTTTGGTGAAATACACGATATTCTCAAATCCAATCAGGTTAGTGTAGGTCTTGCAATAAATCCAGATACAGAACTTCCAGATTGGTCAAAAAAATTTATTCCTTCATTAGACCAATTAATTGTGATGTCAGTGGTACCAGGCAAATCTGGACAGAAATACATAGAATCATCACATGAAAAAACCCAAAAACTGGTCCAAACTCTAAAAGAGAATAAATTTGAAGGCTACATAGAAATCGATGGTGGCGTCACACTAGATAATGTCGGATCATGTTTTGCCGACGGCGCTAGGGCATTTGTGGGTGGAAGTGCAATAATTGGTCAAAGTGACGTTAGACTAGTTATTAGAGAATTTAGAAATAAGATTCTAAGATCAAGAAGGAAACTCTTAATTCAAAAAGCAAATCAACTTGGAGGAACAGAATTAGTGAAAAAATGGATAGATCTACATGTTGTTGGCAAGAAAAAAGATGAATTACTACAAATTGCAAAGGAGTTAGATTTCCATGAGTGATGATGTAAAGTCTGGTGATATGAGAACAGAATATGGCAGATCTTTGATTGAATTAGGTGAACAAGATAACAACATTGTTGTGTTAGGAGCAGATACCACTGACTCGTTAAAGACTGCAGGTTTTGGTAAAAAATTTCCTGAACGTTTTTTCAATGTTGGAATAGCAGAGGCAAATCTGGTTTCTGTTGCAGCAGGACTAGCTTATTCTGGAAAAACATCATTTGCAAGCACTTACGCCATTTTTCTTCCCGGTCGTTGCGTTGATCAAATTAGAAACGCAATAGCATATCCATCACGTGGGGACAAAAAGGGACTTAATGTAAAATTAGTAGTTTCACATGGTGGATTATCAGTAGGAGCTGATGGTGGCTCACATCAACAGCTTGAGGACATCGCAATAATGCGTGCAATGCCTAACATGCGTGTTATTATTCCTGCTGATTCAATTGCAGTATCAAAGCTTACTTGGATTATAGCACAACAATATGGTCCTTTTTACATGAGAATGGCACGTTCAAAAGTTCCAATAATATATGATGATTCACAAAGTTTTGAAGTTGGAAAAGGTATTACTCTAAGAGATGGTTCTGATTGTACAATTACTGCATGTGGAATTACAGTAAAGATGGCCTTAGATGCAGCAGATCAACTAAAACAAGAGAAAAATTCGTGTAGAGTGATAGACTCTTTTACAGAAAAACCAATTGATAAAGAAATTCTAGAAAAAGAAGCGAGAGAAACTGGCGTTTTTGTTACATGTGAGGATCATAATATTTTAGCAGGACTTGGTTCTGCAGTTTCTGAAGTGGTATCTGAATCGTATCCAGTTCCAATAAGAAGAATTGGTGCGCAAGATATGTTTGGAGAATCAGCGCGTGATGATGAAATACCAATGCTACTTGAAAAACATGGTATAACATCAGTTAATATAGCAAATATGGTAAAAGATATCAGGAGAAAAAAATAATGAAGATTTTTCTTGATACTGCAAATTTGGATGAGATTAGAAAGTATAACGACATGGGTTTACTTGATGGGATTACCACTAACCCTTCTCTTTTGGCAAAAGAAGGTGGTGACCCACATGAAGCGATGGAGGAAATTACACAGATTATCAGAGGTGATGTTAGTCTTGAAGTTGTCAGTACAAACTATGATGGGATGGTAGAAGAAGGAAAAAAACTACGTGAATATGGTGATCATGTTGTTGTAAAATGTCCTATGACAGGTGAAGGATTAAGAGCATGTAAACATCTGACTGAACAGGGAATACCTGTAAATGTTACTCTAATATTTTCACCAAATCAGGCACTTTTAGCTGCAAAAGCAGGTGCAAAGTATGTTAGCCCATTTATTGGTAGATTAGATGACATTGGTCACACTGGAATGGATCTTATTAAAGAAATTAAACAGATTTTTGCAAACTATGATTTTAAAACTCAGATTCTTGTTGCAAGTGTGAGACACCCACAACATGTAATTGATGCTGAAAAGACTGGTGCAGACGTTGTGACCTTACAACCTGGAGTGTTAGGAAAGATGTTAGGGCATGCATTAACTGACAAAGGCTTGAAAGCATTTCTAGCTGACTGGGAAAAACTTCAGTCAGAGAATTCATCAAAATAAATTTTTGAATATTTTTGACTGGGTTATTTACAAAAAATCCAAGACGTAAGCTTAGGAAACTTGTTAAAGAAAAAAAATATGATGAGGCATTAAAATACGGTCATGAAGTTGAAAAATCATTAGATCATGATCCTGATATCTCATTTATTATTGGTACAATTTATTTTATAATTGGCGATGCACAAAAAACAATTTCTTATATGAACAAAACGCTAGAAATTGGTCAGTTTGACATAGATGCACTATCAATAAAAGCAAGTGTCTTTTTGAATCAAAAAAAGAAATCTCAGGTAATACAATGTTGTGAAAAAATACGTGAAGTTGATCCTAAGAATAAAGCATTAAAGGAAATTGAGCAAGAATTAGAAAAAATTTAGAAACAAACAAAAAATGATTAATTATACATCATAGATCATTAGATCTTTTTCTTCCAATGTAGAATGTAAGTTGTGAACAGATCTATAGACATCCGGTTCTTTTTTTGCACCAGTGCACACAAGTTTTCCTGAGGCGAATAATAGAATAACAGTTTTTGGATCAAGCATTCTATGAATTAATCCTGGAAATTGTTCAGGTTCATACATACTTCTAGGTAATTTTCTAGCGGCTTGTTCCAAATGAATTTTACCACCTAGATTTATTGCCGCAACAATATTTTGAACTGTTATAACTGCATCTTTTTTTATTTTAATACCACCTTTACGTAATTTTTGAACGACTGTTTTTACAGCCTTTATTGCCATCTCTTCTGATTTTGCTCCGGTACAAACCATTTTACCTGTTCTGAAGATTAGTGTTGCAGTACGAGGACTCTCTAATCTAAATACAAGACCAGGAAACTGATCTGGGTGATATTCTGTGTCTGGAAATTTTTTTGTTATGTCATTGAGATCAATTTTTTGATCAACTGAAGCTGATGCTACAACATTTTCCACACTAACAATAGGTTTTGTTTCTGTCATTTTTTCATCTTTATAAAGTCCCTTTATATATACAAACGGTGGTTTTTTGAACTTGTAATAAATCAATGATGATTAATCCACATATATCGATGCTCTTCTTCAAAAATATCAGTTTTGATTTCATCTATTTTTACAGATTTTGGTTTTAAATCAAAAAAATTCAATTGACCATTACATGGTATTGGAACTTTCAACTGTTTTGGATTTTTTAGAATAAAACCATATTTGTTACCTAACACATTATTTTGTGTAAGGTGTTCCTTTGAGTCCGCTTTAATCTGTGCGATATTTTGATATTCTTTTACATCTACCAATTCAACTTTACCAATTATTGCACCTACAGTAAGATTTGATTTGATTTTTAATCTTTTACAATCATCAAATCTAATTTTCTGTGGAGCATGAACTAGAAATTCTCCGCGAAACTTTGTGTTCCATTTTCGTAGCTCTATCGTTTTTTTACCTTGTATGATTAGATCAGCAAATGGCTGACATATTGAAAGGCATTTCATAATTATCCATTTCGTCACATATTAAAAGTGAGAAGCTTCTTTGATCAATTCAGAAAGCTGTTTGTTTTGTCCTTCAGGAAGCTGTGTTATTCCACCAATTAAACTATCTGTCATAATACCTTTACCTGCAAGCACTTTGGCAGCCATCAATGAAGTTTTTCCAGCCATACAAACCAATAATGGCTTTCTATCACCTTCCAGAGCTTTACTTAGTGCCTCTGGAATTTGTTGGGTTGCCAACAACTCCTGAGCAGTCATAGCATCTGGTACAGTGATCTTACTTTTATCGACACCAAGAGATTTTGCAATCAGCTCTATTCCTTCCTCACGTGGAGTATATTGTGCATGAATCCAAATTACTTTGTCATAACCACTTGCATTTGCTTCTTGTAGAGAGACTTGTGTAGGTCCCTCTTGCCCAATAGTCGCCAAATTCTTTTTGTATTTTTCAATACCATCACAAATCATTGCCACAAATTTTCCACCACCATCAGAACTTGCTTTCTGTAAGATTGCATAAAGTTCAAGTGCGCTACTCTCACCCATGTCATGACCTTTGTCTACAAAAAACTTTAGAAGAAATTTTGCCTTCTCCCAATCCATTTCTTGCTGTTCAGCATAGATTTGAGGATCGTATAGATTCAAGCCATCAGCATTAGCTTTTGTCCTAATTCCTGCAACATCTTGATTACTGGGTGGAAATATTACATAGACTGATTTTTTCCCGTATTTTTCAGAAAAATATTTGCTCAATCCACCAGAAGTTCCGCCTGTACCAAATGTACAGAAGAGATTGAAGTTTTCCAGTGATTCTCCTTTTTCGTGTAATTGCTGATCAATCTCAGCTCCTGTAATAGTTCTGTGTGCCTCTATGTTCAGTTGGTTATCATACTGTTCTGGACAGAAGAAGCCGTAGATTTTGGCAAGAAACTTAGCCAAGTTAATTACGTCTTGTTTAGCTAATAGCGATTCTATCTCATTGATTTCTTTATCAAAAGTGTCAGTCTCAAATCCAAGATTAGATAACTGTGAGCGGACATTA
>CAYVWD010000046.1:0-5001 GCA_964455405.1 uncultured Candidatus Nitrosopelagicus sp.
CAAAAAGGTGACAAATGAAGATATCACTGCCATCGGCTTCAACTCTATGGATGAATTAGCATCAGCACTTACCGAGGGTAAGACCTCACTATCAAAATTAAAACCACTAAAACCATGGTTCGCATTGGATCCACCACGACAGGGATTTAAACGAAGCACAAAACGACTTTATGGTCAAAAAGGTGTTTTGGGTTATAACAAATAACTGTCCGTAATTGTAAAAAGAATGATGTAAAATGGCAACTAGATTAAGAAAGACACGAAAACTTAGGGGTGGTCGACATATGGGTTGGGGTCAAGTGGGCCAACATAGATCATTTGGACATAAAGGTGGTTTAGGAAGATCCGGTCATCTCAAACATCTATGGAGTACTGTAATCAAAGAAGACCAAGATCACTTTGGTCATGAATCCACACATCGCCCAGTATCAGTTTCAATAATTACAAAAAAATGGGTTAACGTGCGCGATCTTGATGATTTATTTGCCAAGGCAGGAAAATCTGAAAATTCTAAGAATATCTTGGATCTCACAAGCCTAGAAATTGATAAACTTCTTGGCGGTGGAAAAATAACAAACGCATATACAATTAAAGTAAAATATGCATCAATTTCTGCTCAGGAAAAAATAAAGCAAGCTGGAGGAGAAGTAACATTACCTGTTCAAAAAATTAACAAAAATACTGAAGTACCTCTTGAAGAGAAAAAAACTGAAGACACAGAAAATAACGATGGCTAATGGCAACACTAACTGAACATATACGAAAAATTGTAGCAAAGGCTGAACCTTACGTACCTCAAGTACCAAAACCAAAAAGGAAACTTTCGTTACAACATAAACTGCTTTGGACCGGTGGCGCTCTTGTAATATACCTAGTTATGGGTCAAACACCATTATTTGGCGCAACAGCACCTGAATTTGACTTTTTAGCATTTGCACGAGTTATTTTTGCATCACAGCAAGGTTCTCTGGTGGAACTTGGTATTGGACCTATAGTTACTGGTGGATTATTGATGCAGTTACTTCGTGGATCTGACATATTGAAATTTGATTTCAAAAACCCTGCAGAAAGAGGTGTATTCCAGACTGCCACAAAGTTAGTTACATATGTTGTTATTGTTGCTGAATCAGCAGTATATGCAATTGCAGTTTATGGTCCTGGTATTACAGAGCCGTATGTACTATACGTTCTGATGGGTCAACTGATGGGTGCATCAATAATTGTAATGTTTCTTGATGAAATGATTCAAAAAGGTTGGGGATTAGGAAGTGGAATTAGTATATTCATAATGGCTGGTGTTTCACAGCAGATTCTTTGGAGCCTGTTTAGCCCGTTGCCTGGTGGAGATGGTGGCTCGATAGGGGTATTCCCGTTCTTAGGACAAATGTTTGCATACGGTGATGTGGCAGATGCTCTGTTTAGGTCAAATCAATTACCGAGTCTGTTTGGTTTATCCCTTACAGCTGGAATCTTGTTAATTCTTGTGTATACACAAGGTATGAAAGTCGAAATTCCAATTGTATCTACAAAATATCGTGGATTTGCAGCAACCTACCCAATTAAAATGATGTATGTTTCTAACATACCTGTAATCTTAGCATCAGCACTAACTGCTAACATAGTCTTCATGGGACAGATGTTTTGGGCGCAGGTAAACCCGCGGAATACAAGTGAATTTTGGAATATTTTTGCACAGTTTGACCCGACAGCACCAGCATCACCAATTGGTGGCATAATTTACTATCTTACTCCACCGAGAGGATTAGATATTGTAGCACTGGATCCACTAAGAGCTGTTGGTTATGTAATATTCATGATTGGAATTGTAATTGTCTTTGGAAAGTTATGGGTTGAGCTTGGTGGTTTATCACCAAAGAAGGCTGCACAAAATCTACTTGACGCAGATGTCCAAATTCCAGGATTTAGGAGATCAAACAAACCAATAGAATCATTACTTAATAGATATATTCCATCTGTAACTCTTATTGGATCAGCAATACTTGGTTTAATTGCAGGCGTCTCAGATGTTTTGGGTGTATTTGGTACTGGAATTGGAATTTTGCTTACAGTTGACATTTTAATTAACTATTATAACCAGTTAGTCAAAGAACAGGTAGAGGTAGTAATGCCGCGTCTTGGTGCAGCTCTTGGTAGAAAATAAAAAAGTCGTAATTGTTGGAATCCCAGGTGTAGGGAAAACCTCGCTTGTTACTACTATTGTTGAAAAATTATCTGACAGTGGGATTGCGGTAAGTGTTCACAGTTATGGTACAATGATGCTTGACGAAGCAAAAAGTGTAGGTGTCCAAGATAGAGATGAATTGAGAAAATTACCCGTAGAGAATCAGAAAAAACTTCAGAAAAATACGGCTGAAAAAATTTCAAAGTTGGGGGATGACATAATATTCATTGACACACACGCATTCATATCTACAAATGAGGGGTTTTACCCGGGTTTACCAAATCATGTAATTCAGATAATCCAGCCAACGCATTTTATTGCAATTTCTGCACGTCCTGAAGAGATCTATAATAGGAGAATGAAAGACGAAACAAGAAATCGTGATAAAGTTTCAATCGAATCAATAAAGAAAGAATTGGCAATACAGGACTCAATGTTATCTACTTGTTCAGTCCTTTCTGGTTCTCCAATGAAGGTGATATTAAACAATGAGGGAAAGATTGAAGAAGCAGCTAATAATGTAATAAAAGCAATAGGTGTTTAAATGGAATTCAACATTCTCTTAAATTTTATCGATGCGATTTTTTTACAAATGGATATGTTTGGTATGAGGGAAGGTCCACTTGGAACTGATGATCCTATGATAAAAGGTGTTATAGCATCAATGTTTGCAGTTGCAGCATTCGGTATAGTACTGAATTTGCTTAATTCTGGCATTCGTCGAAAAATGGTTGATCAAGTTAAGTGGAGACGAATTACAAAAGAAGTTCGTGCTTGGCAAAAAGAAAGAATGGCAGCTTTTAGATCAAAAGATAATGAAAAAATTGCAGCATTAAACAAAAAGTCTGCATACATGAATAAGATGAACATGGAAATGATGCAGATGAATATACGACCAATGATGATTACAATTATTCCTTTGTTGTTGATTTTCTATTTTGTTCTACCATCATTATTCTCATACACAGTTGCGGTTTCACCAATACCACTTAATGTAATTCCTGGGGATTGGTTTGAATTGACTTGTACAGCACTTAAAGTACAGGAAACAACATATTGTCAAGATGAAAATGGAATTTATCTATGGGCTTGGTACTTTTTGTCTTCTATCGCATTTAGTGGTATTATCATGAAGATAACCAAGACTCAAATGGATTTAGGATAAGTTGTCTGAGTCTGTAGTGGTTTCTGGTCCTCCTGCTATTGGCAAAACTACAGTCGCAAAAGGTCTTGCAGTCGAATTTAATCTTCAATACCTCAGTGGAGGAGATATTCTAAAGGAACTTGCTAATGAACAAGGATTTTCTTCTTCAGGTGATGATTGGTGGGATACAGACGAGGGAATGCAGTTTCTAGATCAGCGTAAGAATAATCCTAAATTTGATAAAATAGTAGATGATAAGCTAAAAACACTTTTTGAAAATGGTCGAGTTGTAATCACTAGTTATACACTACCATGGCTAGTTAATGATGGAATTAAGATATGGCTTTCAGGAACTCTTGAGAATAGTGTAAAAAGAATGCAGAGTCGTGATAATGTTTCTGAAATTAGTGCATTAGATATTGTAAAAAAAAGATTTGCCGAAAATAAACTCATTTACAAAAATCTATACAATTTCGAATTTGGTGAAGATCTATCTGTATTTGATACAATTATTGAAACTGATAATTTAGATGCAGGTCAAGTTCTCAATAAAGCTAAATCTATCGTGAGAGAACTAATTTGACATTATCACAATTAGAAAACTTAGTAAAAATTAATGAGGATATCACTAATCCTGAGCATGGTGTATACTATGATAAAAGACCAGTTGAAAGTCTACTCGATTATGGTTTAATTTTGATTGACAAGCCACCAGGACCTACAAGTCATGAAGTAGTTGCATGGACTAAAAGAATTCTTAACATTCCCAAAATTGGACACAGTGGTACATTAGATCCACAAGTTTCTGGAGTACTGCCACTTGGGTTAGGTGAGGGTACCAAAGCATTAGGTGTATTGTTACTCGGTCCCAAGGAATATCATGCGTTAGGTAGATTACATTCTTTGCCAACTAGAGAAAAATTAGAGCAAATATTAGATCTTTTTAGAGGCGAAATTTTTCAGAAACCACCTCAACGTTCTTCAGTCGTAAGACAAACTAGGACTAGAACTATTTATGAATTGGAGTTATTAGAACAGAAAGAACGATTAGTTCTTTTACGAATTTTATGTGAAGCAGGAACATACATTAGAAAATTATACTATGACATGGGTGAAATATTGGGTCCTGGAGGCTCAATGATTGAATTAAGGCGTTCCAGAGTTCATCAGTTTTCTGAGAATAATTTAGTTACAATGCATCAACTTGCAGATGCTTATGCTGTATGGAAAGAGAATGGTAATGATAGTAAATTATCAAAAATGATTCTTCCAATCGAACATGCTTTAAGTGAGATCAAATCAGTTGTGATCAGAGATTCTGCAATTGACTCTTTGTGCCATGGTGCACAACTTGCAATTCCAGGAATCCTAGAAATTTCTTCTGGACTTATGCAAAATGATCTCGTTGCAATATATTCTCAAAAGGGTGAAGTAGTTGCACTTGCTGAATCACTACTATCTGAAACTGAAATTAAGGATAACACAAAAGGATATGCATTCCAGACAAAAAGAATTATCATGAAGCCAAATACATATCCAAAAAGTTGGAGAACAAATCAAACTTTAAAAGAAGATTGAAAAATTATGCTTCCTAAAGGATTGATATTAGCTATATCACTTGGTGTAGTTGCAGGCCCAATTTTTGGAATTATACTTTTTGATATAGGTAAAGAGG
>CAYVWD010000047.1:0-2518 GCA_964455405.1 uncultured Candidatus Nitrosopelagicus sp.
ACCCATTTTTGAATAAACTTGGGAAAAAATATTTGCTGCAGTCTCAACTCCACTACCTTGTGGTCCACCAATCATCCAAGTTAATCCATAATTCATAATTTTTTAACCTCCAGTTGCTGCATCAAACAAAACACATTCACATTTATCACGTTCTCCACAATAAGGACAAACACACATGCATTTTTCAAGAGGTTTCTTGCAGTCATTACAAATCAAAAATTCCTCTTCATCAATTTGTTCAGAAGACATAACATTCTTAAAATGAAATATTATAAATGGTTTGACTGCACATAAGTGTCTAAATGAAAAGAAAATTTAAGGTATTATTAACAAGACGCTTGCATGAATTTGCCTTAGAGAAATTAAAAGAAAGATATGAAATAACTGTGTATAATGGAAAAATTCCAATGCCAAAAAAAACAATATTAGAAAAAATTAAGAATAAAGATGGACTGATATGTTTTCCATATGATGTGATCGATAAGGAAAATATAGATTCGGCAAATAAACTAAAATCAATTAGTACCTATAGTGTTGGATTTGATCATATTGACGTTAATTATGCAAAAAAAAAGAAAATCAGTATTGGTTATACACCAGAAGTATTAACCAATGCAACTGCTGAATTAACAATTGGTTTAATGATGGATCTCTTGAGACGTATAACTGAAGGAGATCATATTATACGAAAGGGAGAATGGACCGAAATTTTTGGTCCTTTTGATTACGTTGGTACAGAAATTTCAGATAAAACACTAGGAATTTTAGGAATGGGTAGAATTGGTAAAACTGTCGCAAAAAAGGCATCGTGTCTAGGAATGAATGTTTTGTATCATAATACAAAGGCTATAACAAAGCCAGGTAAAGCGAAATACGTCTCACTGGATGAATTGTTTAAAAAAAGTGATGTAGTTACAATACATGTACCATATTCAAAAGATACACATCATATGATTAATTCAAAACTATTAGGTAAAATGAAAAAAACATCGTTTCTAATTAACACATCAAGAGGAAAAGTTGTAAATCAAAAAGATTTATTGAAAGCGTTGCAATTAAAGAAGATTAAAGGTGCTGCATTGGATGTTTTTGAAGATGAACCAATTAGTAAATCAAATGAGTTAGTTAAAATCAAAAATGTAGTTCTGGTTCCACATATTGGTAGCTCCACAATTGAAACAAGACGCACAATGGCAGAAATAACTGTAAAAAACCTAATACTTGGATTAAGTAATAAAAAACTAGTTTATTCAGTATAGTTAATCTAGATGAATTAATTCATCAGCGTCAATTCTCACGCAATCAGTTCCAACTGCTTTTAATTTCTCAAACTGAAGCTTACCTTTTGGAATTTTATCATTTGTCTGTAATTCTAAAATTTTGCTAGTGACAATATCTTTGTGTGTCTCACATGTAATTCCTACCATATACGTATCTTTATCATGAACAATTTCAATAACATATTCTGGTGGATTTACACAATCTTTGTTATTTTGTTTGACTGAGCATCTTTCAGGAAGCATTATTTTTCTTTTATTGAGATGTATTAAATTTGTTCTATCGTGTTTTCGAAATTCCAAATTGAATTTTTGCTTTTTGATGATTTATCTAAGATTCCATTTTCCTCAAGCCTCTTTATTACAAATGCAGAATAGGCTGGTGCACCTGTTGCTCCAGGTGTGTTATAATTAACGATATGAAATGAATTTTTACCAAAAATTTCTATCATGTCAGATACAAATTCTCCGTCAGGTGAGATTACAGGTGTTCTAATTCCGGCTGTTCCACGTTTTGGAAAGTTTTCTGATCTAACAACTGGTATGAATTTTTTTACTCGTTCAACCATCGCTGATTTGGAAATTGAACTGTGAAATTCTTTAGATAATAATGAGATGAATTGTGGATTTACAAAAAGTTTTTTTGCACTTCCAGTTACAATGTCTGTAATTTTTGAAAGCGCCGTGGGGATATCCTTGATAAAACTATCATATGATTCGGGTGAATCTACTGGAACTGCATTTGGACCAATCTCGGTCTCTCCATTTGCCCTTTTTATCCAGTGTGGATCTAGAAATGGAAACTCTGTATATCTAGGAACCGTATAGATGTTGGTCTTAACCAAATCTGCAATGTCAGTATTTGCAACCCAATATTCACCACGAAAATGTAGATCTGAATAGCCTTCTAATAATCCAAATTTTTTTGCAATGTCAAGTGAATTTCCTCCAGAACAATTGATAACAAATTTTGCTGTTAATGATGATTTGTCTGAAAATATAATTTCGTTTTGATCAGATGATTCTATTACATCATTAACATTACAATTGAATAAAAAATCTACATCGTTATTCTTAGATAATTCTTTTACTGCATGTGTTAAAAGACCATAATTTGTGGAGCCTTCTTTTGTACAATAAAGCCCAGAATAGCAATCTACGTTTGGTTCTTTTTGTTTAATTTCGTTATGATCAAGAATTGAAATCTCCTCTTCAGTTAATCCATTTTCTTTACCCCAAAT
>CAYVWD010000048.1:0-4582 GCA_964455405.1 uncultured Candidatus Nitrosopelagicus sp.
TACTTCAAGATGACGATCTTGCCAGTGATCTTGGAAAAGAAGCTAGAAATACTATGGTAGAAAAATACAGTCTACAAAGACATGTGGATAATTGGAACAAACTATTTTATGACACTATCGCGGCCTACAAGGATTAAACTATGAAAGTATATCTATCGCCACAAAAACCAGAAGAAAACTATAATGCATGGATTTCTAATATAGCTACACTTGATGGACAAGTGCTAGATAGTGAAGCTACTCAGATTATTGC
The DNA here is from genome assembly GCA_964455405.1 of uncultured Candidatus Nitrosopelagicus sp. GTDB lineage: Archaea > Thermoproteota > Nitrososphaeria > Nitrososphaerales > Nitrosopumilaceae > Nitrosopelagicus. Next base: position 254 of record CAYVWD010000048.1, read on the forward strand.
TGATCAATTTTTATCCATGTTTAATTATCATGAGGTCGATCAGATTATATCTAAAGTGTCAAGAAAGATGAGATTGGGATGTGAATTAACTATCATTGAGCCAGACTTTAATTTAATATCGCAGCAATATACTAGAGATGATTTCTCATTAGGGGATATTAATAAAATTCTTTTTAATGGATCTTATATCAAGAGTGTTTTAAATCTAGAAGAAATTGTTAATAGACTACCAGCTCATAATTTAAGTATCTCTCAAAAATCTTTTAATAATCAGTCTGCACAATTGATCATAAAATGTAGGAGAGAGTCATGATAACTACATCGTGTAAAGGGTGTGTCTTTGCGACCTATACTGATAAACAACAATCAGGATGCCAATTGGGGCGCGCAGACAAGCTGATATATGAAACTGATGAAGATGGCCATTATATGGTACAACATTTTTGTAACACATACCGTCCCGAAGAGTGGCTCAAAGAATTATCATTAGATGATTATGAAGCTCGACACGTTGTTGTTCTTGAAGAAACAATACCACGGGTAGGATTTTTTATCATATTTGATCCAACACATGAAATCGGACAACTTAGAATAACACTAGAAGATATTCAAAACCAAACCATAACCCCGAGGTATGTTGCTGTTATCAATAGTAAGGTAGAATATAATCCCGAAATTCAAGCAATGTTTAAAGAAATGTTTAATATGGAAGATACTATGCATCATATAGTGCAAGTATCGGAGATGCCAGAGAACCACAATTTTCTGATCGATGAAGCATTTACTCATGCCAAAAATGGATGGTTATATATAAACTATTCTAACGAAAGAATAGACAGAGAATTAATATCTAAGATGCATACTCGTATTAATTTTAATATGAAACCATTGGTAATTGTAAAACCTTATGAAGGTATTAAGGGGCTATTATTTCAAACATCTTTATTTAAACTATTAAATGGAAATAAAACAAAAGTACACCATGATCAAACTGTTGATAATAGGCTATTCTTGGAAAAGGTAGAAGGGATGCCTAAAGATAATTCTGAAACAATTACCACATGGAGTCAGTTTAATGAAGCCTAATGTTGCAATTATTATAAGCAATTACAATTATGGCCCCTATGTAATAGAGGCTATCGAGAGCGCTATTAATCAAACGTATACCGGACCATTACGGGTGTATGTGCTTGATGACGGTTCATCTGATGATTCGTGGGAAAAGATATCTGCTATTACAGAAAGCGGATGGGGTGTAGAAGAATTGGACACTAAATATTATAAGGGTCCAATTGAAAGACGGCAAGGTGTTAATGTAGCATCGATGACCCCTAAGGATAATCTTTATGCCTATAAAATCAATAACTCAGGAGCGAGCACGGCGCGTAATGTAGCCATGTGGGAGGCGTGGGAATGGAGTGATATATTTGGTATACTGGACGCAGACGATCTGTATAAACCAAATAAAGTAGAAATTCTAGTAGATAAGCTAATGGAATATCCTGAAGTAGGCGTGGCCTATGCGGATTATAGAATCCATAGACAGATGGATCATCACCACTATACTAAATATGAAATCAAAAGCCCATATAGTCGAGAGCTTTTATTACAAAAATGTATTGTTCACAGTGGGTCATTGGTCAAAAAAGAATATCTAGAACAAATTATTTTACCTTTAACTTCTGAATTTTTTGACAGTCGATTGCATGGTCCGGGAAGCCAATCATTCATTGGATGTACTGAAGATTACGACCTTTGGATTAGATTATCTAAGGTTTGTATGATCACCCATGTGGCACAACCCTTATCCATTGTGCGCGAAACAGGACAAAATCAATCATTAAAAATGACCCCCGAAACGTTTCAGCAAAATGCACAAATCTTACAAACAAGATAAATGACTAGATTTACAAAAAAAATTACCGAAGCGCCTGCCACCAATACGCACAATAGCGTAGCTATAGCTATTTTGTCTGCTGGTATTGGTAATAGAATTAAGTCATATGAACCAAGAAGTCTACTTAAGATTGGTAATAAGACTCTAATTGAGCACCAAATATCAGTCATAAACAACTCTTTCCAATTTCCAGAAATTGTTGGGGTATTTGGTTATTCAATAGATAAAGTTATTAAAAGGATTCGTGGTCAGATACGCATAATAGAAAATCAGCTATATCAAGATACCAATACAGCCGAAAGCTTACGTCTGGCATTTAATAGCACCACTAAAGAAAGTTTATTATTTTTACATGGTGACTTATATTTTAATTTAGACACGTTGCAAAATTTAGATTATAGTAAATCTTTTTTATTGATGGATACTAAAAATAGCCTGAATGATAAAGAGGTAGGAGTAACAGTATGCGATAATAAAGCTACAATATTATCATATGGGCTTCCTGTTAAGTGGTGTCAGATTGCATATATCACTGGGCGCGAATATAAGATATTGCGACACATATTTCAAAAATTTAATTCAAACCAAAAGAAAATGCTATCTTTTGAAGTCATTAATCATATGATCACCATGGGCGCTGTTTTTCATTGCTATGAACCTAGTGATATGTTTATACTAGAGATAGATTGCATAAAGGATATTAACTATGAAAATTTTAATCAGTAGTGACGGTAAACACGCTCACTACTATCAAAGGATGGCATGGGCAACAGCGTTTGCAGACTCAGATTTTCAAGTAAGTATGTGGGACTGTAAAAATATTTCAGCTTTTGATGTGTTTGATACATTTGAACCCGATGTGTTTTTAGGACAATCATATAATCTTGATGCATCTCTATTAAAATGTATCTATGAGCGCCCTCACTTAAAGGTGGGACTAAGAGCTGGAGACTGGGGTGACCATGAAGTAATTGTAGATAAAGATATATATAATATACTTTACTGTTCCCAAAAAGAAAAAGACATTCTTAAAAAATTAAAAGATGAAACAGGTAAACCAGATTTTGTGCATATACACTATGACGCAGAAGCGATTAAAGTGACACATAACCACTTTAAATCCATTGGTATTAAACCTATATCTCTGATGATGTGCGCCGACACGACAGCATATAGTGATCCTCAATATGATCCAATGTTAGATTGTGATATTGGATTTGTTGGTGGGTATTGGCCATATAAGGGGCTTGTTATAGACCAATACTTAACACCCCTTCTAGATCCCCCCACTTATAAGGTAAAGATATTTGGTAATCAAATATGGCCCGTTAATCAATACTGTGGTCTCATAGGCGACAACGATGTGAAAAACCTATTCGTGTCTGCTAAAATTTGTCCTAATTTAAGTGAACCACACGCTCAAGAATTTGGTATAGATGTAAATGAGCGCATCTTTAAAACACTATATTCAGGTGGGTTTTGTATCTCCGACAAGGTTGACTCTTATAAAATGTTTGGAGATGGTATAGTGATGGCAGATAGTCCAGAAGATTTTAGAACTAAAATTGATCACTATCTAGCTAATCCAGCTGAGAAAATTAAAATTGTAGAAACTGGAAAAAAATATGTCACAGAAAATCACACTGGGTTCCATAGGGCTGCTCAAATTATGGACGCATTTGATCTAACAAGTTTGTCAACACGTATTATGAAGGATTATAATGTCACAGTCTAAAATTATAGTTACAGGTGGTAATGGCTTTTTAGGAAAATCGGTTTGTAGATTTCTCAAGAAAGATAAACGTTATGATGTCACCCCACTTGAGGGAAAATCAAAATGGGATTTAACAAACCAGAGATATGTAGACTACATGCTACATGAATTTAGTCGAGACATTATAGTACATCTAGCGGCCCGCGTGGGAGGGATTGGAGCCAATAAAGAAAATCCCGGACTTTTCATGTATGAAAATTTAGCTATGGGAATGAATCTTATTGAGTCCTGTAGAAAATATGGCAAACTAAAAAAGTTTGTGATGGTGGGTACTGTGTGCGCATATCCCAAATTCACCAAAGTTCCATTTCAAGAAACAGATTTATGGAACGGCTATCCCGAAGAAACAAATGCTCCCTATGGAATAGCTAAAAAGGCTCTTATGGAACTATTGATGGCTTACAAAAAACAATATGATTTTGAATGTGCTAATTTGATACCGGTAAATATGTATGGTCCTCATGATAATTTTGATCCTAATATTAGTCATGTGATCCCAGCTCTAATTCTTAAGTTCGCTAAAGCTATCCAGAACAGACACGCTCCAGTAGAGATATGGGGCACGGGAACCGCAAGCCGAGAATTTTTATATGTTGATGATTGCGCAAAAGCTATCCTAAAGGCGGTAGAAACCGACACCCCACCAGACCCAATGAAT
>CAYVWD010000049.1:0-2883 GCA_964455405.1 uncultured Candidatus Nitrosopelagicus sp.
GTTGAAGCCGATGGCAGTGATATCTTCATTTGTCACCTTTTTGTAGCCAGATTTTCTTGCTTTTTTATCTAACAGTTGTTTAGTGGTCTCAATATCAATTTCTTGCCATGAAACATAATGTTGAATTTTTCTTAGCATTCCCAAAGTGTTTTCCTTTTCAGGAATTATAGTTGCCCTATATTTTTTTTCAAGTTTCAGCAATGTCATTGTTGTTGTGGCCCAATATGGTACATCTGGCTGTCCGCAAATTCTAACAACTAAAAACGCTTTTGCCATATCAAATCATCCTTGACTAAATGTTTGCCTCAAGCACTCCAAAAGAGCCTTTGATGTTGAATTCATTGTTGTGGTGGAGCCTTTGGTATACGTCCACGCATCTTTGCTCCCAGCTAATCTTAAAAAATTTCTAATGTTTCCCCCCGCAACTAATCCTAATCCTCTTGGTCCTGGTAAAATTTCAATTGTTACACTCCCACCTTTTCCTTTAACTTTGAATGGGACAGAATGTTTTTGATCACATCTACATTCCCAACTACCACATCCAAGTTTAACTGGACTAACATTTAGAAATGCTGCATTGTTTGCCTTTTCAATTGCAATTCGCATCTGTTTTGATTTTCCTAGACCGATTCCTAACCAACCATTCTCATTTCCAGCAGCGACGAGTGCTTTAAATCGTGTAGACTGACCATTTGGTGTCATTTTTTGAATTAAACCAACGTCTATAACTTCAGTTTTTAGATCAGGTAATAATTTTTTAATGATTCCTGCCTCTTGGATTCTATATCCTTTTTCATAAATTTCTTCCATGTCTGTAATTTCACCAGATTCTACTTTTTTACCTAAATTTGTTTTTGGTATCCATGGTATCACAATGGGTTCTCGTCTAGGACGTCTTGGTCTACCACCTTGACCGCCGGGTCTACCACCTTGACCGCCAGGTCTGCTTGATTGTGTAGTTTGACTCATTGAGTTTTTGCCTCACTATCAATTTTTGTTTTTACAGATGCTATATCATTTTTAATTTTAAGATGTTCTCCATTAATTCTTTCTTCTGGAGGAAATGCTTCTTCATCAGATGGTACTTTAATTCCTGCATCAATTACTCCTTTAACTCCTGCAGCTATTCTTTGTGTATATTTTCGTGTACCAGTATAGACAATTGCAGTATCAACACCCTTAGACAGTGCTTTCTTTCCTGCAAAATATCCAGTTAGATATGCTGCAGGGATATTCTTTCTTGAGCCCTTCCACCCGTCTTTTAACAGAAATCTAGAATGAGCTGATGCAATTACTTTATCGCCTGTAATTTCCGGTTTTAAAATTTGGACTTGAGTGTTTTCATTAGTAACGTTCACTGTAATGAAATCAAGCTTGCTCATGAGCATAATCTTCCTTTTCTTGTAGTTTGTCTTCTCACTACGAATTCTTTGCAATATTTTCGAATAAGCCATCTATAAGGGGAAAACTTGAATTTCCTATTATAAACCTTAGACGTTTAGTAAGGAAACTAATAGTGCTTTTTGAATATGTAGGCGGTTTTCAGCTTCGTCCCATACAACAGATTGTGGTCCATCAATTACATCACTTGTAACTTCCTGATCCCTTTTTGCAGGTAAACAATGAAGAAAAATTGCATCCTTTTTTGCTTTTCCCATTAAAGCAGCATTTACTTGAAATTTTGGTAAAAATTTCTGAAGTCTGTCTTTATCAGTATTGTGAATTGAAACGAATGTGTCCGTCATAACAACATCTGCATCTTCAACTGCTTTAGTTGGATCATTTGTAATTTCAATATCTGTATGAAGTTTAGCTGTAGAAACAACAACATTACTTGGTTCAAATCCATCAGGACTTGCAACGGAAATTTTTGTTTTAAGTTTTGAACATCCAAGTATCAATGAATTACATACATTATTACCATCTCCAATCCATGCGATTTTGATTTTTTTCAGATTTTTCTTATGTTCTTTAATGGTCATAAAATCTGCAAGAATCTGACATGGGTGATACAAGTTGGAAAGACCGTTAATTACAGGTATGCTTGCATGTTCGGATAATTCATCTAAAATATCATGATCAAATACACGTGCCATTATGACATCAACATATCTGGATAAAGCTTTTGCAGTGTCAGAAACTGTTTCACCACGTGACATCTGAAGATTCTCTGGTGACAGTGTAATTGTATGTCCACCAAGCTGTAACATTCCAACCTCAAAACTAACACGTGTACGTGTAGATGGTTTTTCAAATATCATTGCCAGTGTTTTATTTTGTAAAATAGGCTTGTCATGACCCTTTTTTTGTTCTTTTTTAAGTTCAATGCCAAAATCTATCAAATGTTCTATTTCTTTCGAGTCTAATTCATCTAGTGTTAAGATATTTTTATTTTTAATTTTCAATTTCATAAATGATAGACTAGTAATTGTTTCTTATAGTTTTGTAAAGATTATGGCTTTGGTCTTCCATTAGAAATCCAATTCTTTATTTTTTTAGCCAAGTTTTTTGCTTCTGAATCATTTTCTGGTGGTGCTACGTCAAACAAATCTGCATATTTGTTAATGTCTTCTGTCTTAATTCCTTCAAACGGATCATCGCTGTCTGGTGTTGGTTCTGGTGTTGGTTCTGGTGTTGGTTCTGGTGTTGGTTCTTGTGTTGGTTATGGTTTATCTTATTATGTATATTATTCTTTTGGTTATTATTTATATTATAATTAATATAATAAATAAAAATATAATTATTAATTTTATTAATTTCTATAATTTTTTTTATTTCATTTATATGAATAATATAAACCACATGATAAATTCACATTACCAGAACATTCAAAAGAACCATAACCTACACCAGAACCAGAACCAACACCAGAACCAGACAACA
>CAYVWD010000050.1:0-9531 GCA_964455405.1 uncultured Candidatus Nitrosopelagicus sp.
TTATAATAAAAACCACGTTAAAGCAACTGATGAATTTCTAGAAAAACATGGAGGAAAAATAGTTGCGACAAAGGGACGTCCAATTAGATTGGCAACTCCAGATAGATGTAAACCATATTATTCTGGAAAAGTGGTTGGTGTTGGAGAATCAATTGGAACTGTGTATGCATTATTAGGTGATGGAATTATTCCATCCATGCAGTGCGTTGATATTTTCTTAGAAAATATGTATGACTTCAAAGCATATGAAAGAGCAGTTGAGAAGCATTACAAGGTTTATGCTAAGGTATTTAATTTTGTAAGAGCAAAAATTCATCACGATTTCAGTTTCTTAAAAGCACTACCAGACTTTTTATCAATATTCAGATATATGAAAAAGAATGAAGATCGATTTGGAATGCATATTAAAATGGCAGATTTGATGAAAGTCGCAAAAGCTTAATTCATACTTAGAGAACCAAAACCATCTTTTAATGTGCGACTTGATTTCATATTATAATCATAAATCGTCGTGGAATATTCTTCAAGGATTTCTTTCATGGAATCAAGTGAATCATCAAGATAAAAGCCGGGACAATCGCCTGTAAACTGGAATGTTGCATGAATTCGTGCACGACCTTTATCGTTTTGAGCCCACGTCGAAAATGGATAAAGATAACAAACACTTGGGCGATCTGGATGAATTCCACATGCACCTTCATTATCTAAAAATCTACATGATATGTGAGTTCCATCATCAGATTCAGTTTCATCATCTTTCCTTTTGAGATTAATGTTTGTCATGATTGACAAACCACCTGATGGAGTTGGTTCTTCGTGTGTTGCAATCAATGTTTCTTTGTTAATGAATTCGGAAGTCTTTTGATATTTTAAACCTGCACCAATATGAATAAGATCATCTGATGTCAAAGGTAATCTTCCTTGTCTATTACAACAATTATGACAATCTGGCCAGTAGCATTTCCATAAAATATACTTACCTTCTTTTGGTAAAAATGGGATATGAAATATGACATTTTTTATTTTTAATGTAAAATCAGAAACATTCATAATTTTTCCTAACATGAAATCCTGGATTATGGGATCCACATCCCAGTCTTTTTGTAATAGTTCGAGTGATTCATGGATCTCATTATATGACATGTATTGAATTATAACCCATTTTTTTAATATTATAATGTTGAGTGAAAAGGGCAAATACGCATCTGCAACTGAAATTAGGAGATTCGCCTGGAAAGAAATAGTTTGGCCACTAATTCTAGAGGTTAATGATGTATCATTCACATTAAAACAATATCAAAGTAAAAGGGATCAGGTATGTGAGAAATTTAGTATTTCAATCACATCTCTATCTAGGGGACTAGTATCTCTTTTACAAAAAGAGTTACTGATAAAAGAGAATGATCTTTACTCCATTCACTACAGGTTGATTCCATATCTGAGATTAAAGGCGGACTGTGATTATGGAACAGCTATACATGAAACAAAAATAAAATAGCACCAAATGATTATATTCTAATTTCTTAATTTTTATTTAGCAGCCCGGTCGTGTAGCGGCACGCTTCGGGGCCCCTGGAGCCTTTGACCTCGGTGCGAGGCCGGGCCGGGCTATTCTTATTATCTAGAAGCCTGAGCCACTCTTTCTAACTCGTTCTTTTTCTTGATCGATGGTGCCAGAGGATCATTATTTGCTGCAAGAATCAAATGTTCCGCTATATATTCCTCGATAGCTTTTGGATTTGAAAATGTTGCCTCTTTTATGGCATCTGCAATAAAACGTAATGCTAAATCAACCCTTCGTAGTGGTGCAACATCTACAGATACATGATAAACAGTGCCACCGTATACTATTCTGGTTGTATCCTCATTTGGGGCAGAATTTTCAACGGCTCTAACAAGAACTTCTACAGGGTTTTTACCAGTCTTTAGATTAATTATTTCAAAAGCAGTTTTTACAATATTTAATGAGTGATGTTTTTTTCCACCTTGTCTTCCTGTGTTTTTTGCATATATTTTTCCAAAATGCATTAATTTATTTGCCAATCTCTCAACAATATTCACTTGTCCTTTATTGTATCTCTTTAATGCTGAACGACCAAAATCTAATGGGATAATGATTTGCTTTAGAGAAATTGCTGTTTTTAATCCCACATCATTAATCTCAATCTCAGTAGTATCCCATTTTCTAAATAAAAGTAATTTTTGTGATGACAATTCTATCTCCTTGGTTTTTCCTTCTTACATAAGACTAATTCACGTAATGAAGTGTTGTTAACTTTGAATATCTTAAACCGAACACCTGGAATATCCCCCATAGCACCACCCTGCGTTGCACCCATTCCTTCCACATGAACTTCATCATGCTCATCAACAAAATTCATCGCCCCATCACGTGGTAAAAATGCCGTAATAGACTTGCCATTTTTAATCAGTTGAACTCTCACACATTTTCTCACGGCAGAGTTTGGTTGTTTTGCTTCAACACCAACTTTTTCCAATACAATACCTTTTGCCTGAGGCGAACCTGCAAATGGATTTGATTTTTTATCTAATCCCAGTTTTCTTCTTTTATATGTAGAAATAGCCCAACGCTGTTTCTTTCTCTTTTCTTTGAGATCTCTTCCTGCAAATAATCCTAAAGGTGATTTTGCCATATACTACCACTCTATTGATGCCTGTTGACTGTTAATTATGATGCTTGTAATCTGAAAATATCTTCTTGCAAGTAATCTTGCTTTCTCAGCATTGCGACCCTCTCTTCCAACAACAACACCTTTCTTCGCTGGATCAACTGTAATTACAGCTTGAAAAGTTCCATCAAGTCTTTCTGAAATTTTAATATCAGTGATGTATTTTTCATTTAAAATATTTTTTAAAAATCTTTCTTGATTATCTGAGTATTCAACTAATTCAACATTTCTATTAATTTTATTCTGCAATGTCTTGATATGAGAACCACCCTTTCCAATTGCTAATCCCATCTTTCCTTCATTTACAACAAAAATTAGTCGGTCTAGTTTTTCATCTTCTACACAATCTCTAGCAGTTGCTTTTGTTACATTTTGAAATAATGACATTAAACGCATTTGATCAGTTGTTAGCTTTATTTCTTGTGTCATAGTTTATCTTAATTGATCAAAAAATTTTTCTGTCTCATTTAAACCTTGATTGAATTTCATAGTTGAAAAAGTATTTATCCACATCATTAAGATTCAAATTCTTTTTTGAGTGACGTTATATCACTGTCTGATATCTTTGAAAGTGAAAGTGTGGATACTCGAAATTGTACTCCACATAATTTTCCGAGATTCACCGATGTATCATCAAATGTTATTGTGGCGATTTTAGATTTTTTGGCGTCGGATTCGATTTTTTCACGAATTTCTGTTTGAACTGATCTTGATAAAACGACAAGTTTTGACTTTGAAATTGAATTCAAAACCTGTTTCGTTCCTAATATGCATTGATCTTCCTTTATTGCATCCTTCAATGTTTTTTCTAGTAATTTTTGTGTCATTATACCTTGTAAGAACAACTCAATTTATGCGACTTATAGATTTATTGTCGCTAATATCCACGACTATTTCTATCAGGTTTAGCAATATCTGGATTTCTAAATCCATGTTTTTGCATCATGTGGTTTAAAAATCGTATATCATTATCGAATTCTTCTCCGCATACTGTACATTTAGCCATGAAGATTTTCGAGATTTCATGAATATAGTTGTTATAGTAAAAATGCCAGTACTGCTGCTTCCCAAGTACTCTCGTACCTTAGTAACACAGCAGCGACATTGGGTTTGACTTCCAGGTTCGGAATGGGACTGGGTCGCACCCCAACGCTATGACCGGCTTAAATTATTTTGATTTGTCTTCACTATTAAGGTAACGAAATTAAAAGTGGTTATTTGATAGAAGTATAAATTAAAGAAAATAGCAAATACGTTATGACACATCGTGTAGCAGTACTAGATAAAGAATTATGCCAACCCAAAAAATGTGGTTTGGAATGTATCAAAAATTGCCCTGTGAATAAATCAGGTGCAGATTGTATTGTGCTTAATGAGGAAACAAAAAAAGCACAAATTGATGAAGACATTTGTAATGGATGTGGAATTTGTGTTAAGGTTTGTCCATTTGATGCAATTACAATTGTAAATCTAGCAAGTGAGTTATCTGCTGATAAGGTTCATCAATATGGAATTAATTCATTTAGGCTTTACAAACTTCCTACACCAAAAAAAGGCGAAGTTGTTGGATTACTAGGTAGAAATGGGATGGGTAAAAGTACAGTTGTAAATATTTTATCAGGTAACTTAAAACCAAATTTTGGAAACTACGCTGAACCACCAGAATGGGAAGAGGTTTTAAAATTCTATAAGGGCACGGAGTTAAAATCACATTTTGAGCAGATCAAGAGTGGTTCTATTCGTGCATCAATAAAACCACAACAAGTTCATAATGTTGTAAATGCATTCACTGGAACTGGAAAAGAACTTTTAGAAAAATACGATGAGCGTGGAGTGTCAAATGAATTAATAAAAAAATTGGGTCTGGAGAATTCTATTTCACAAAATCTAAATGAGTTAAGTGGAGGAGAACTTCAAAGATTAGCAGTTGCTGTTTCTGCTTCAAAAGATGCTGATTTTTATTTCTTTGATGAACCATCTTCATATAATGATGTATTTCAAAGAACGGGTGTTGCACGAGTAATACACAGTTTAGCGGAATTAGGCAAGAGTGTTATGGTTGTAGAACATGATCTAACACTTTTAGATTACTTAAGTGACTATATTGAAGTTCTCTATGGTGTACCTGCAGCATATGGAATTGTTTCAAATGTGTTATCAACAAAAGTTGGTATCAATGCGTTTCTAGATGGGTATCTATCATCTGAAAATGTTAGGTTCAGAGATAAAAAATTCACATTTGATGCGTCAACTGCAACAGATGAGATACAACAAGGAGATGTAGTTATATCATATCCCAAATTGGAAAAAAAATATTCGTCTTTTTCTGTGTCTATAGATCCTGGTGAGGTGAGAAAGGGAGATCTACTAGGAATTATGGGCGCTAATGCACTTGGAAAAACTACTATGATGAAAATGATTGCAGGAGTTGACAAACCAGATTCTGGTTCGGTTGACAAGAAAATAAAAATTTCATACAAACCACAATACCTTACAAATGATATCGATATGGAGGTTATTACAGTGTTAGAGAAAGCAAATGATGGATTTATAGTTGATACAACCGAGGAGGAACAAATTATTGAGCCATTAAAAATTAAAAAATTATACAATAAATCTATGAAATATTTATCAGGTGGAGAATTACAAAAAGGCGCTGTAGCCACTTGCCTTTTGCAAAAAGTCGATCTATATGCACTTGATGAACCATCTGCATTTTTAGATGTTGAAGACAGAATTGCTGTTGGAAAATTTCTTCAGAAGTTTTGTCGTTCTTTTGGTAAATCTGCCATTGTAATTGATCATGATCTTCAGTTAATGGACTTGGTTTCTGATTCTATGGTTATTTTTGAAGGTACATCTAGTGTTGAAGGTCATGCAACATCACCTCTACCAAAAATTGATGCGATGAATCGATTTCTGAAATCATTAGATATAACATTCCGCCGTGATGAAAAAAGTATGCGTCCACGAGTTAACAAAGATGGAAGTAGACTTGACAAGGACCAAAAAATCACCCAAAACTATTATTATAAGAAATGACAAGAATGCTAAAAAAAGCATTAGAGAACATCCTTTCAGGTGAAGATGTCAAGGAGCTTGTTTCAGCATTTGATCAAATTGGTGATATTATCATAGTAAGAATACCAGATTCATTAATTACAAAAAAGAAAATTATTGGAAATGCTTTGTTAGAGCAGGTAAAGACAGCAAAAACAGTATTTCATCAATCTTCTCCTGTCGAAGGTGATTTTCGTACCAGAAACTTGGAATTGATTGAGGGTGAACAAAAAACAGAAACTGAGTATAGGGAAAATGGCTGTAGGTTCATTGTAGACGTCGAAAAAGCATTCTTTTCTCCACGGCTATCAACCGAAAGGGAAAGAATTTCAAATCTTGTAAATGATAATGACGTTATAATCAATATGTTTGGTGGTGTTGGAATGTTCTCATTACTTGCTGCCAAGAAAAAATCATGTACTGTTTATAATATAGATATCAATCCTATGGCTTCTAAACTATGTGAAGAAAATATAAAACTCAACAAACTCAAAGGCAAAGTAATTTCGCTTAATGGTGATGCAACAAAAATCATTAAAGAATCTTTGCAGGATAAAGCTGATCGTGTGTTAATGTTGTTACCAGAACGGTCTGATGAATTTTTAGGTGCAGCTATTTCATCATTGAAAAATAATGGAGTAGTTCATTACTACTCACATATTCATGCAGAAAAAAAACAAAATGCGCCAAAGTTATCTGAAGAACATTTTCTAAATGTAAATAAAACTCAAGCAAAGATTCTAACTTCACGAGTTGTAAGACCTATAGGCCCAAGGTTCTACCAAACTGTTGTTGATATTAAAATTAAGAGAAACTAAGCGTCATCGTCAATTACAGATGATGTTGGTTTTGCAGAAGTAGTAGCCATCATATATCCAATCCACGATACAACACCAAGTATACCACCAACTATCATCAAAATACTCAATTGCAAGACGATTGGACTCCATTCTGAAAGCATCAAAAGGTATGCGTAAAGAAAGAATCCGCCTATTGATAATACAAAAATCATAATTCCTATTCCACTGCGTCTTTGCATGTCAATGCAAAATCTATTCAGTTATTTAATTTAAGCTAGAATTCTATTGCCATCATATATGCGTCTTCACCATCGCGATAATATGACTTTAGACGTTGCTTAACAGACATACCTAATCTTTCATAGAGTCTTACTGCATCAGTATTACTACACCTAACTTCAAGATACATTTCATCACACTGTCTTTCTTTAACACCTTTGAATGCTTCTTCAACAAGTGCACTGCCAATTCCATTTCCACGTAATTCATCAAGAACTGCAACAGAGACAACATGTCCTTTTTTTACAAAGCCCAATTTCTTGAAATTTGAAAACCCAAATTCAGATTTACACATAATGTAACCAATATGTGCTCCTGCATTCTCTGCGATAAGGAATGATTCTGGCATGTCAGCAAGTATGCTTTCATAAAAATAATCAGAATAGTGTTCTGGAAGAGTTTTCATATTGATCTCCATCACTGAAATCAAATCCGTAGAATCACATCTACGTATTATGGTTCCGTTAAATTGTCTTAAGATTACCTGCATAGATTCAATATAATATGCAATTATTTAATTCTAAGCTGGAAAAGCAATTATTGAATAAAATCTAACCATAATTATGATGGAGCCAACACAAGAAGAGATTCAAAAAACAGTCTCAACACTATTTGATATCACTGATTCGGAGATTTACTTAACTAAAATTAAATTTCGTTTTAGCGATACTAATTTCAAAGAGAAATTTGTAAAACTAGTCCAGTTACTTGAAACAAGAAATCTTGTCTGTGTTTTAGAGAAGCAAAATGATCGAGTTTTACTTGTAGTATCAAAATTTCCTCCTTTAAAACAAAGAAAATGGCTATCAAAGACATGGACACCAAGAATTCTTTTTGCAGTTACAGTTGCTATGGTGTTAATTGATGGATTCTTCAGAACTGCTGGAATAAATTCATTCATGCCAATCGGTGATCCATTTGGTGTTGCAATTCTTTATGCATGGGCACTAATTGGAATTTTAGGTGTACATGAAGCAGGTCATCTTATTGCTGCAAAATGGCATAAAATTAAAACGACGTGGCCGTATTTCAGACCGGGTGTTCCAGTCTTTGGAATTCCAACCTTTGGTGCGTTTATCCAATCTAGAGGTCTAACGGTAAATCGTGATATCCTATTTGATATTGCAATTGCTGGTCCTATAGCTGGTCTAGTTGTTGCAATTGTTGTTGCTGCATTTGGCGCATATACATCACCTGTAATTGATAGTCAAATTGCTGAACAAATGTTTGGTACTTCACAGTTAGTTCAGATGAATGAAAATCTAATAATGATGGGGATGCTTGAATTGTTTGACAAGAATGGTGAAGATGTTGAAGTAATTATGTCACCAATCATGTTTGCAGCTTGGCTTGGATTCCTAATTACATTTCTGAATCTTCTTCCAGCATGGCAATTAGATGGAGGTCATATGTCACGTGTTCTTCTAGGTCAGAAGTGGCATAAGATTGCAACATACGCAAGTATGGGTGTTCTTGTTTTGCTAAATTATTGGATGATGGCAGTACTGATTTTGATTCTTAGTTCTAGAAGTAAGGATGCACAACCGCTAGATGATATATCTCCTTTATCAAAAAATAGAAAATTAATTTACATCGGTGTCATAGTTTTAGCGGTTTTATGTGCTCCTATTCCAAATTCAATTTTCCCGTAATAACACCCGTGCGCCATCATTAATGACCTCAACTTTTTGCCTCTGCCCTAGATTCTTCAGTATATAGTCCATTGATTTCTTCACACCGCCTATCGGTATCATATCAAGTTTTTTTACATAAATTTCTGGTAGTATTGAAACCAGACCAACTTGAAACTTTTTCTGGATCTCAGACAAATACAATAAATTTTCCATTCCATTCACATACTTTGTTGCATTCTTAACCCGCTCAGTTGTAAGTCTGCCATCAATAAACTGTTGCAATGCTTCCGAACCAATTCCATTTTTACATTCTGCAAGTAATACGATAAAACCTTGATTCTTGACTACATTATAGCAGTTCCATAAAGAATTTAGTGACACACCTAATGTTTGGTTACTTGCGTTTTTTCCTGTACTGATAATCATCGTTCGCTGGCGCTCAACTGTCTTCACAGATGAATTTGTAAACTGTTGTGAAAGAGATGTAGAGTTTTTAGGATGACCTATAGAAAAATCAGACATTCCCGCTGTATTTGCTATAATTTCAATTGATGAAATTTCAAAACCATCAACAAATTTCTCTGCAACCTGCATATTAGGTCCCATCTTCCCAGGGGTTGGTAGGTCACTCTCTCTTTTTTTGAATGCATCTAACATCTCTGATTTTCCAAACTGTCGTAGTAATCTTGTAGAAGTGGTTTGGAATCCAAACAGCCCGTCAAATTCCATTTCAGATAGAAATGTCAAATTTGCTTCTGAAATCTCATCTTGATCAAATTCATTAATTGATATATTTTCAGGATTATTTGCTTTGACTAATGGAATGGTTCTTTTGTTTACAAGAATTTTAGGATTTGAAAATGATTTTTCTTCACATTTTTTGAAAATTTTTGTTAAAATCTGCTGAACAGAATTTGTATAATTTAAAATTGCAATTTCTACTGGTTTTGATAACTCAAGACCATCTAATTATTCATCTACTTTTGACTCATCAAGTGTCTGATTCTCGTCAGATGGTTTTTCATTAAGATTTTCAGCTTGAATATCTAAAACAACTTCATTTTGTCC
>CAYVWD010000051.1:0-7469 GCA_964455405.1 uncultured Candidatus Nitrosopelagicus sp.
CATAAACAAGCAATTCCTGATGCTGACATTCATGATGAATTGACATAGTGAACAGATAAGATGCCTCTGGAGTTAGTGAATTCTGCAAAACCTCTGTAACCTTTTTTGTAATTACATCATAATATTCTAGAATTTCATCAACTGTTGGTCTTGACATTAGTCCACGTTTTGCTTTATCATGTGGTTTTCCAAATTGATTATAGTATGAATTAAGATATTTTGAGAATTCCTCCGAATAAAACTCATAATTTGTTTGTGTTTTATTCAAAACAATCTCGTTTAGCCAACTAACATGCCCTAGATGCCATTTTGGTGGACTCGTAAAATATGCTGTCTGCACACCGAAATCGTCTTTTTCCAACGTTTTCACTAATTCTAGAGTCCTGGAACGAGTTTCTTCAAATTGCTTTTGAAGTGTGTTCTGTGCTTTTTGCTCTAACGTCATGATCAATTGCAGTTTTTTTGAATTAATTAGTTTTAGTACCCTCTGGCAAATAGTGGCCTAGTTTTGCTTTGCCCATCACAATAGATACATTTTGAGCCATTATCCTCACAGCCGTCTGGTATTACCCTTATGGCAGCACCAGTTTCTTCCTTTATTTTTTCTTCACATATTGGATTATCACATAGCGGTGCCTTGATGAGAATCCCTTTCTCTAATTCAGATTTGAATTCATCATAAGTTTCCAAAGTGGAAGTTCTTTCGTCAAGAATTTTTTTTGCATTTGCAAACATGTCATCGTGTATTTTATTTAATTCGGCCTTTGTATGCTCACCATAATCAGACTTTGTAAATCCTACTTCCTGTTTTTGCCCATTATCTCTTCTCACAAGAACAAATTTCCCTTCTTCATAATCTTTAGGACCAAGTTCAATTCTTATTGGAGTACCTTTCATTTCCCAGTCATTAAACTTGAAACCAGGTGTTACTTGATCTCTGTCATCTAAATGCACACGAATGTTTACATCAAGTAATAATTTCTCGATATTTCTTGATTTTTCTAGAATTACTTTTTTCTCTTCTCCAGAATGATATATTGGAATTATCACTACTTGAATTGGTGCAACTCTGGGTGGTAATACAAGACCCTTATCATCACCATGTACCATGATCATCCCACCAATCAATCTCCAGGACACACCCCATGAAGTCTGCCATACAAAGTTCTCAACATTATTTTTGTCGGCATATTTTACTTCGAACGGTTTTGAGAAATTCTGTCCAAGGAAATGTGTTGTTCCCATTTGGAGTGCTTTTCCATCTGGCATTAGAGATTCCATTGTGAGTGTGTAAACCGCACCTACAAATTTCTCTTTTTCAGATTTTTTTCCAGTAATTACAGGAATTGCAAGCTCCTCTTCGACAGTTTTTTTGTAAATTTCTAAAATGTCAGTAACTTCTTTTTCAGCTTCATCCTTATCAGCATGTGCAGTGTGACCCTCTTGCCATAAAAATTCTGAAGTTCTCAGAAATGGTTTTGTCCCTTTAATTTCAGCTCGTAATGCAGAATTCCAAAAATTAATTTTTAGTGGAAGGTCTCTCCAACTTCTAATCCATTTAGCATACATTGTATATGCCAATGTTTCGGATGTTGGACGCAGTGCAAGCTTGTCGCCAATTTCACCATCGCCAGAATGTGTAACCCAAAACACTTCTGGATTAAAACCAGTGAAGTGATCTTTTTCTTTTCCAAGAAGCGATTCTGGAATAAGCACGGGTAGGAATCCATTCCGATGTCCTGTTGCAGCTAACTTGGAATCTAATGATGATTTCAATGATTCCCAAATTGAATATCCATCAGGTCTCAGAACTATGAGACCTTTCACCGGTGCGTAATCTGCCAATTCTGCCTTGATCACAATCTGAGTGTACCACTCACTAAAGTCATCATTTTTCTTTACTGTAATTCCAGCCTCTTTTCCCATCAAATTTGACAATATTTTCGGAATTATTTAGTCTTGTTTAGTATTAATTTGTCTAGAAAAGAAAAAAAATTAAACATATATTCCAAAATAATTCCGCATTACCATGGTGAAACAGAATCTACTAGAAATAGTCGAAAAGATTGTCGCGCTTGATGCAAATATGAGATTTGCATCGATAATTGATCTCAATGGTAATATTTTAGAAGGAATTATGAATCAGGGCAAAAACTCACTTGAATCCCAGAAACAACAAGAACACTTCTGTAAACAGGTTTCCAGAAGAAGAAAAATGAGAAAGGAATTTGATAGACAATTAGGTAAGGTTAGGTACGTACATGTGGAACGAGAAAAAGTAACACAGTTTGCCATTTACACTAAACGAAAAATCGTCTTTGTGACACTAGAACCAGAATTATCGATTCAGCGTAAAATGAAGATTGTAAATAGTATAAAACGAATTACAGCAAATATCTAAAATTACAGTTTACTGCCCTTACATAGAACGTGTCCCATCACTCTACTTTGGAAATTTGGACAAACAAAGCACTGAATAAAATGTACTTGAGTTTCTAAAACGGGGCATTCAACATATTCCTGCTTCATTCTTTTGAGCATTTTAGGACTAACTCCCTTAAGCTTCAATTTTCCTTTCTCATCCATCATTCCGGAAGCCTTTAACTCTGACTTAACATCATCAGTTAGCTTCTGTCTCTCTTCAGTCCGTTTTACCTCAACTTCATATTTGTGTTCTAATTCATCTGCCATTTACTTGATCTATTGTTTATCAAATCAGGAGTGATTTAATACTAGCTATTATGGATCGGCATGCATAGTTTCAACTTTTATATGATTGACTTTTTGTTTTGAAAATAGAATACAATTGTTAGCAATTTTTGATGTGGAGGGTGTATTATATGACGCCGAATATTTGCCAATTTTGGCTGAAAAAGTTAACAAAGACCAAGAGATCTGGGATATCACAAAAAAAGGAATTCAGGGTGTGATCAACTGGGAAGAAGGATTAAAGAAAAGAGTTGAACTACTTCAAGGAATCAATTATGAAACCTGTATAGAAGTTGCGAATTCATTACCCATCATGACAGGTGCAAAAGAAGTATGCAATGCGTTAAAACAAGCAGGATGGAAAATTTTAGCTGTATCAGGGGGGTTTACAATAATGACTGATAGACTCACAAAAGAGCTTAATCTTGACTATGTGTTATCAAATGAGTTGATTTTTAATAATGGTAAATTAGATGGTGTCACGATTAATGTTGATTCTGACAAAGCAAAGTCTGCAAAAGCCAAAATTGATGAGTGGGGAGAGAAAAAAGATGAAATCACAGTGATTGTGGATGGTGCAAACGATGTTAAACTGTTTGATATATGTGGACTGGGCATAGCATATAGAGCACAAGATATAGTAAAAGATTTGGCAACTGTTAGTTTAGAAGAAAAAGACCTATCAAAAATCATTCCTATTATTAATAGTCATTACAATCTTAAAACGCCACTAGTTCAGTCTTAAAATTACAGTAAAAATTCAATTATGATGAATATTTCTTTAATTCAGAATGAGTATTCAAATCATACCAATCAAAATAAAAGAGGACATACAGCCAGGGGATGATCTTACAGAATTAATTTTATCATCCAGCAAAAGTTCTATGAGTGATGGTGATATTATAATAGTTTCACAAAAAATCATATCAAAAAAAGAGGGACGTGTGATAAACCTTGATTCTGTAATTCCATCTGAACTTTCTGTTGGAATTGCGTCTGCATATGATAAGGATCCTAGATTGGTTCAAATCATATTATCAGAATCTAAAAGAATTGTTAGGATGGAGCATGGAGTTATAATTGTCGAGACAAATCATAATTTTATCTGTGCAAATGCAGGAATAGACGAAAGTAATGTGGAAAAAGGATTTGCAACATTGTTACCTATAGATCCTAACAAGTCAGCAAAAAAACTCAGGGATTCAATACTTCAGATAACTGGTAAAAACATTGCAGTTATAATTTCAGATACATTTGGCCGTCCATTTCGGTTAGGTCAAACAGACCATGCAATTGGAACTGCTGGAATTGAATCAATAAAAAATTATGAAGGAAAACCAGATACATTTGGAAAAATAATGCGTGTTACTGCTATAGCAATTGTTGATGAATTATGTGGAGCAGCTGAAATTGTTATGGGTAAGACAGAAAAGATTCCCGTGGCGATTATTAAAAATTATAATTTTGAAACAAAAAACGATGATATTAATTCAATCTTACGTGATGAAAAGGAAGACCTGTTTAGATGATCCTTAGGTTAGTTAATTAATCGAAAACAATTAATGATTGTAGGTATGAATCATCTTCGAACTGAGCTTCATTGCCATAATATTTACTCGAATGATCATCTGGGTGATCTAGAACCACCATTTGACTGTAATGTGAGTGTATCTGCACAACTCGAACAATCACTCAAAGCAGATCTGGATGTATTGTTTGTAACAAATCACAATACATTGAATGGTTACAAACAGATGTTAGAGTATAAAGAAAACCATGAAAAATTCTCAAATCTAAAAATCTACCCTGCAGAAGAAGTTACAACTGACAAAGAGGCACATGTTCTAGTTTATGGTATTTCTCAAGAGATTAAATCAAATCAAACATTGGATGAGATACTAGATGCTGCCAAGTCACAAGGAGCAGTAACAGTAGCGCCCCATCCGTTCAGTCTAATAGATGCACTACGTGAAGATTCTCTAAAATGTGATCTGTTTGAGGTCTTTAATAGTTCAAATATTGACATATTTTGCAATAAGAAAGCTGAGATTTTTGCACAAGAAAATAATCTTGATGTGATAGCAGGAAGTGATTCGCACATTGTTTCTACAATTGGAAGATGTACAAATTTAATTGAATCTGAAGATTCTCTTGATAACATAATTTCAGCTCTAAGAAAAAAGAGGGTATCAATTGAAAATACAGACTATGTATCGAGAAATGAAGTATTACAACACATACAATACAAAATAGAGAATTCAAAGGAATACATTGACTGGTATGTTAAGCAGTTTTACCCAAACTTCTTTTCATTATTCAACATTTCATACAAATTCTATATGCACACTAGAAAGAATTACATCTGGGATGTAGCATTCAGACTCGCAATATATAGTTTGAAAAGAATTTCTTATAAAATAAATTTTGAGGGATATGACCCATATGCATTTCGGACAAGAGACATACCAACAATGACTAGGATGATCTTCTGAAGTTTCTGAATAGGCACAGCTAAAAAAAACTAGTTTTTTATATCAACAAACTAAATTTTTGATGAGTGGTTAAAATTTCAGAATCAGATAAAACATTAGATGTACGAGGATTGTATTGCCCTTCTCCTGTCATGCAAACAGTTGTTGAGCTTGCGAAAATGCAAGTAGGTCAGATTCTTATTGTTCTTGCGGATGATCCTGCCGCTGAAGATGACATAAGTGATATGTGTCGCACACGTGGTCATGAACTTGTTGAACTGAAAAAAAATGGTAGTGATCTTGAATTTATTATAAAAAAGATAAGATAATTTTATTTTTGTTCAGCTAAATATTTGTCAACATCAATTGCAGCCATGCAACCGTATCCTACAGCCGTTACTGCTTGCCTGTATCTATGATCATGAACATCTCCTGCTGAAAAAACTCCAGCAACACTTGTTTGAGTATTTTCATTGAGTACTATGTATCCATTTTCATCTAAATTCAGTTGATCTTTGAATAATGCTGTGTTTGGCTCATGACCAATAGCAACAAAAACTCCAGCCAAATTAATACACGTCTCATCTGCGGTTTCTGTATCTTTCAGAACGATCTGTTGTACTTTTTGATCACCTTTAATATCGAAAACGATACTATTCCAGTGCACAGTAATTTTTTCATTATTTAATGCACGTTCCTGCATTATTTTACTGGCACGAAATGCATCTCTACGGTGTATGATATGAACTTTCGAAGCAAACTTGGTAAGAAAAGTTGCTTCTTCCATGCATGAATCACCACCACCAACTACAGCTAGTTCTTGATCTCGAAAGAATGCACCATCACACGTAGCACAGTATGAAACACCTTTTCCTGCAAAGGTTTGCTCACCTTCAATTCCTATTTTTCGTGGGGTTGCACCTGTACAGACAATTACTGTTTTAGTTTCAAAAGTGTTAGACGCAGTTGAAACTTTAAATGGACTCTGAGAAAAATCTACACTTGTTACAACATCATCAATAATTTTTGTACCCATACGCTCTGTCTGCTTTCTCATCGTTTGCATGAGATCAGGTCCCATGATACCTTCATCGAACCCAGGATAATTTTCAACGTCAGTTGTATTCATGAGTTGCCCACCAGGAAGCAATCCTGAAATAAGCACCGTATCATGCCTCGCTCTAGAACAATAAATTCCAGCAGTATATCCTGCGGGCCCTGCACCAATAATAACAACATCATACGTCATGATTCAATCCAATGTTTTTGACATTTAAATCATCTCTGACAATCTAAAATTTTTTGATGTCTGTCACAGAGTTTTCTGATCTCAATTTGTGAATACAGTAAATCTCTTTGCCAATGTGCATTATTCAGTCTACAATCTAGATAATCACAAAATGACTCTCCAGTTAACAGATAAAGAATCACTTGAAGTAAATATCCCTCAATTATCTTTGATAATCTCTCATCATGATACTCCAAAAACTCTCCTTTGTGTTTTTTCTTGACAGATTTTATATCTAGTCCCTGTGCCCTGTTTGCCATAGCCTCAATATAGAATTCACTTGATTTTGCCGGTGCTTCAACTATCCCAGTTGTTGAAATAATTGCAGGATTTGCGCATATCACAGCCCGACCATGATATCTTGCATCTGATTCATCATAAGTGCATGTAAATCTGTTTGTTAGAATTACATGAAGTGTTTCATTTTCAAAATCTTGTAAACTTTCTCTAACAATTTTTTGTATTTCAAATCCGTCATACATCACAACTTCATCTATAGTATTTGCATCTTCAGGTTTTTGTGTTTGCTCCATTATTTTTGAATTCTTACAAAATTGCTCCTCCAATTCTAAATCATACTGGTTAGGATTATGACAACGAAACGGATTTTTTATGTCAAAGATTCTGGATTCTGAAATTCTCTGAATTTGCAATGGAGAAAATTTTTTGAAAAAATTATCTTTAACAATCACTTCAATTGGTATAGTTTGTTTCAAAAAATTTACCAAATTAGGCATGTTAATTTCTGAAATAGAAGGCTCATCATAAAGAATTATTTTTTTGAGTTTCAATCGGATTTTTTAGGTATGGTATAATCTAATTCTTTTATTTTTTGGTCTGTTATCTCTGCTGCTCTCTTACCTGAATATAGCATTGAGCCAAATGTTGGTCCCATTCTTGCCAGTCCATGTGTTTCAGTTACAGACATGCCTGCAGCAATCAATCCCGGATACACCTCTCCAGTTTTTTCAACAACATGCTCTTCTCCACTCTCAACCCAC
>CAYVWD010000052.1:0-4717 GCA_964455405.1 uncultured Candidatus Nitrosopelagicus sp.
ATCGGCTATCAAGGACAACTTAAGATAAAGAATTCAACAGTTTGTGTTGTAGGTGTTGGTGGATTAGGCAATCCAATTACAACACGATTATCTGCGATGGGAGTTGGTAAACTTCGAATTGTTGATAGAGATGTAATTGAATTGTCAAATTTGCACAGACAGACTATGTTTGATGAGGATGATGTAGGACAAGTTAAAGTTGAAGTCGCAGCAAAGAAATTAAAAAAACTAAATCCAGAAGTTGAGATCGAGGCTCTTCCAATCTCTGTAAATGATTATACTGCATTAGATGTAGTAGAAGGATGTGATGTTGTTGTAGATGCACTTGACAGCGTTAATGCTCGTTACTCTTTAAACAAAGCATGTGTAGATAAAAACATTCCATTTGTCACGGGAGCAGCAGTTGGTGTCACAGGTCAGGTGTTTACAGTTCTACCAAAGAAGACAGCATGTTATCATTGTCTATTTCCAACATTAGATGAGGAAACCATGCCTACATGTAGCATAGAAGGCGTACATCCATCAATACTTTCTGTAATTGGGGGTTTAGAAGTCCATGAAGCAGTTGATGTTTTGATTGGAAAGACACCAAAGTCATCTGAAAAATTCTTAAGCATTGATCTAGAAAATCTGGAATTTTCGTCTGTTAGAATGTTCAAACAAGATGAATGTTCAGTATGTGGCTCTGGAAAAAAGACCGAGCAAGTAAAAGAGGAATTAATTTTAGAAGAGCTCTGTGGAAGAAACAGAGGAAAGCGAACATTCTCGATTACACCTACATCAGAAGTTAGCCTAGATGTTAATGGTATTACGACCATAGCAAAAGAGAAAGGATTTTCAGTTGAGAATCAAGGAGACCTAGGATTATCTATGCGAACAAATGACATCTCAATTAGTTTCATGAAGCGTGGTTCTGCAGTTGTTGTAGGAACCGATACAGAAGACGAGGCTGTAAAACTATACAAGCAGTTACTAGGAACCGCAGCATAATATGAGAACACATTGTTAGACACTGACACACTAAAAAAATTTGATTCTAGTTTAATGTATGAGACATACGATAAATGGCCAAAGTTGGCACGCTCTGCATACGAATCTAAACTAAACGCAATTTCATTTGAAGACATAGATCACATCATCTTAGTTGGTATGGGAGGTTCTGGTACCATATGTGAAGTAATTTCGGGAATACTATCCAAGACGCAGATTCATACCAGTGTAGTAAAGGGATACCACATTCCAAACACTGCAGCCGCAAACACCTTGGTTATTGTAGTTAGTGTTTCAGGAGATACTATCGAGACCATATCAGTTTTGGAATCTGCATTAGCGAAATCCTGTCAAATTGTATCTTTTTCATCTGGCGGAAAACTGCAACAAATTTGTGAGGAAAAGAAACTAGCTCATTTTGTTATAACCCAAGTTCATTCACCACGTGCGTCGTTTCCAGCTTTTCTGTATTCAATCTTAAACGTGTTATCTGGAATTATTCCAACTTCTCAGTCTGATGTGGCTGAATCTCTTGACTCGCTAGAATCCTTACAGAAACAGATCTGTTCAGATAACCTTACTACAACAAATCCAGCATTATCCATAGCACAGTGGATATCTGGAATTCCCCTTCTATACTATCCATGGGGATTAGAACCTGCAGCCACTAGATTCAAAAACTCACTGCAAGAGAATGCAAAAACTCATGTGATATCTGAAGATATTGTAGAAGCAACTCATAATGGAATAGTTGCATGGGAAAAGCCCTCCTCAGTTGTTCCAATAATAATTCGTGGCACAGATGATTATACCAAAACAAAGTCATTATGGGATTTACTTGAAAATTATTTCAAAGAACGAGACATCGACTACCGTGTTATCAATTCAGTGGGAGGCTCAATACTGTCAAAATTGGTATGCCTGATTTACCTATGTGATTACATATCCATCTATACTTCAGTTCTATCTGAGACTGATCCGTCACCTGTATCATCCATCGATTATTTCAAGGGATTAAAGAAATAACCAAAACCACTTTTCAGTATAAAATCAAGAATTCGTTAGAAATCTTAGTGATTCAAAAAATGCATCTTTTGACATAGTGTCATCAATCCATAATTTTGCTGTGTCCTTGAACCAACTTGGGATCATCTTTGATTCTATGTGGTGGGAAATAATTGCATTATTTTCAAATGCGGTGTTTAATCTGTTAGTGTATTGGAATGTGGATATTTCACCGTCAACCCAATCATGTGTGATATTCTTGATATGTTCCATATCATAACCACCTATCTGCAAGTACATATGACCTGCATTTTTTTCTCCAAGTTTAGCAGATACTATGTATGTCCCATCCTGCCATTCTGATGTGACTGGAAGTTCAAATAGAAAATATCCCCACTTTTTAATTCCTGTTTGTAACGTTTCTGTTTCTCCATTTGGTTTGAGAATTGTAAAAGTGATGATTGGCGTGTCAATAAATCCAAAATCGTTTATGGGCCCAGTCAACTTTACTTTTACCAAACCACCAGATTCTTCAAACATATCACGTGAAATTTTGATTGGTGTTGAACCCAATTGTGCAGGAATGGTATTTTGCTGTATGATTAGAAACTCTGAGGTTGCAAACTTTCTATCATCATAAATTGCACTGACCTCATAAAAACCAGGCTTGAACATCTGGTTAATTTTCACCATGTCAGAAAACTTTCCATTTTGTGCCGTCTTGATCTTTGATACTGATAATACATTGTCACCTCTATTGATTTCGATTTCAATATTACCAGAGCTATAATTAGCAACACTACCTGAAAACTTCAAATATGTAGGAACATTACGCGTTAGAAGAAGTTCATCATTCTCTAACATAAATTCATCAGTAGATGGATAAACTAGATCAGGATTTGCAGCGATAAGATGTTCACTGAGAATAAAAACATTTGATTCAATTCTATTATTGGTAACTGTGAATTTTCCAAACTCTCTAATTCCTCCATCATAATCAAATGAAAGTTTGTAATCACCATCAATCCATGATTCATCAACTAATACTGGAACATTAAATTGTCTATCATTATCAACATTAAGATACAAATTCTGTTCAAAACCACCTGGTCCTTCTAAAGTTACCTTCACCTTCTCACTACCAACTAGGTTCTTGTCTGCTACAGAATTGAAATTCAATAACTCTTTTGTATTTGTCTCATCAAAAACCAAGTCAAATTTTTGTGGGGCTGTTATTGTATCCTCTATAACTTCAACCTCTTCCTCCGTTTGAATTTCTACTTCTTGTGGTTCTCCCAGATTAAACGAAACTGTGTTTTTAGTAATATCTTTGTATGTAACATATACATCATATTTTCCAGCTGCCCAACTTGAATCAATATCTATTGGTATTGAATACTGGCCATCATTTTTTCCAAATACAATGTATTTTTTTATCTCAACACCTGCTACATTCAGTGATACGCTAATAGTTTCTTGGGTTAAAATACTGCCTGTGTGCACAAATCCTTCAACCCCACCAAATACACGTAACATATGCGATGCATCATTACTATCATCTAGAACCTCTCCTGAAAACAATAATCTTTCAGAACCACCCTCAAGAATTTTTGCGCCCTCATTTAGGTCACTAATGCCCTTACCAGTTCCTGTTATTACAAAGTCAGTCATAATATTATATGATTTATGAGGTTTTGATATATCAGCAAATTCAACAGTGTATTTTCCACTTTCCCATGCGGATCTCAAAGAATAATCATACAGAACTAAACTAGTATCAACTACTCCACCAGGTTGTAATTCAGTAGTCAGAGAGTCTATCACATCACCATCCTTCAAAATTATAACCTTGATCGATTCTGGCATGTTATACATCTGTAATTTTCCTTTTATCAAAAGAACTTCAAAATCATTGGATGTCACAGTTTCAAGTTCTATTGATCCAGTAGGTTGACTAACATCAGTTTCTTTTTGGTTACGATTTTCTACCGTAAATTCTTCAATTGCAAATTGGTTATTATTTACTGATGCTGTTATTGTATATTTTCCACTTGACCATGACTTGTCAATTATAATTTTACCTTGAAAGTGACCATCACTAGTAAATGGAAATAGATTTGTATCTGATTTTGGTCCATCGATTTCAATATATACAAAGCCTTTACTAGTTTGATCAATGTTACCTGAAACATCAAGCAAATATGGATATGAAAAATCAACCATGATATCATTACTTGAAAGTTTCATATTAGATTCCCGTTTTGGAATATTAGCATAATCAGTAATTGTTGTTGTTCTTTCTTCTTGTTTATCAAGATGGTCTCTAGATATTGTAAATGACTCTGGACTTGATTTTTTACCGTCATAGTTTAACTGAATATAATACTGACCAGTTTTCCAGTTGTCATTTATTAGTAGAAAAGTGTGAAAGATTCCAGAATGTGATGGTATAAACTCAGTAGCTTTGATTACTTGGTTTTCATATATTGTTGTAATTATTGGGACAACCGTATGATCATGATTTTCAACCTGTACTTTTATGGGAACAAGAATTTGATTTCCTTTGTAGATTTCATATGTTCCACCCTCAAAGATTAGTTCTGGGATAGGCTCTTCAGCAAACGCTGCAGATGCACCACTAGCGAAAATTACAGAAATTGCTACAACAATAGCAATTCTCATTCCTTGTTCTATGACTTTAGAAGACTTAAGAATTAGCTTC
>CAYVWD010000053.1:0-7644 GCA_964455405.1 uncultured Candidatus Nitrosopelagicus sp.
GGCTTTAATTTTGCAAAAGCAGCATTCCAGTCCCACACTCTGATTTTACTTAGAACGTCATCGTTATCTTTAACATAATTATCAATCATGTTTGGATTTACCGTTGGAATGTCTACTTCGTGAGTGTTTTCAATAATCATGTCTAATTCACCAAGATATCTGTTAACGCCTATTTGTTGAGCAGTATAAGGTCCTAGATATTCAATCTTTTTTGCGTCTGCTACACTGTTGTTTACACCCATCGCGATGCCTACGACCAATGCAATTGCTATAATGGTGATAATGCGAATGTATACATCCCGCTTGAACATATGAGTTAGCACTCTAGCTCTCATTCTATCAAAAATTGAAAATGCAATTAATGCAAATCCAATTACAAATGTCCCGCCAATTGCATATCTTGTGTTATAATCAATGGTATCAGTGAAGAACATGTTGAATCCAGCCCAAACAATACCAATACCAATTATTGCCTCAATAGTTGATAGATAGTTTAGATAACGAGGTTTACCATCAGTTGTATCATGAATATATGATGTGATTACTTTGATTATGGAATGAAATCCAACATATAGAATCAAACGTAGGCCTATCGCACCCAATATTGGCGGTATTACTATGAGTAATGAAGGAATCATTGGAGTGACATTATCCATAGCATATGAAGGATCGTTTGGTGGAGTCACAAATGGTAATGAAAAAATTGCTTGGACATTTTCAATGCCAAGATCGTTTCCATCAACTAGATATAACAAACCGAAGCCGAACATTAGGTTTGCAAAGAATGCACCAAACAATAGAACTTTAGTAACCTGCCAAAATACAAAATGAATGCCTGAAATTATGTATTCATTATAATTTGGAATTGTTTCGTTGGGTGCTGCTTGAGGGTTTCTATTCATGAAATTAATTGCTGATTTAATAAAGAACCAAAAGATGGATGATCGTTGTGCTACATTAACACGAATTAGTGCTATCCCAGCTAGAACAATTCCTCCAATTAATGAGAATGTTAAAGGTTTGGTGAATGTTTCAGCAAATTCGGTCACATTCATTGATAATATAACAGCCTGATTTCCTGCTAGTGCAAAAAATACAACTGCAATTAGTGCAACTATTCCGATCCTAACAAATCTTCCAGCATCAGGTGGAGGTGCATTACTATCTTCTTTTTCAGCGCTATACAAAACTAAACTTACATTGCTTTTTGAGCATTAAATACCTTATCAGATCAATTTCATTAATAATATAAGATTATGTGCGATTTGCTACACCCTTACAAATCATGTATATTGCTGCATATTTTGGTATTAAAATTGTTTCATGGTTAAAAGGACCAAATTTTTTATTCTTGAGTGAAAATTGAATTGGACAATTTGCAATTACTTCTACATCGTCTGAATCAATAAAGCATGCATCAACATATGGGTCAAAATCATCAATATTATTTACATGAACTTTTGCTAAGCCACTTTTACTATTAAGAGAACCAGGAAGCCTGAATATTCTGTGGATGTCAGCTGTAACGTTAGGATCAATTCTAACTCCAATTTGATCTTTTAGTATCTCTAACTGTTTTTGAAATTCGTGGTAACCAGACGAAATTATTTTTTTGCTGACCTGTGATCTTTTTGATCTGGAACCATACAATGCCTTAGATAATCTTCCACGCCAACCGGGCTCTTCAAAGTCTGGCAGTGAAATTTTTTCAGTGCTATACTTTTTAAAACCAAAAGTTTCTGGAATCGCACCGCGAAACATAATGTAATCAACAATGTCGGATCTTTCTCTTGCGCCTGCCATTTGATAGTCTGATTTGTTTACGTATATGTGAAAACCTTCATTTCCAGAAAAGAAAACCTGAATGTTGCTTGGTTCAATGCCAAAATCATTGATTAGAATTTCGTTAAGTCTCTTTACTTGATCTTTTGCTGCTGTTATACACTCATTACATGAAAGAGTAATTTTTGAAAGTTTGTTTGATTTGCATTTTGGGCAAGATTGTTGTAATTGTGCAACTTCGTTGCACTCTGTGCATTTAATGCATGAATGCTCTTCTCTATTTTTAACATCAAGATCTTTTGCGTCAATATCAAAAATCAATTCTGCGTTTTTCCAGTCTTTTTCATTCATAGGCAAATTGGGAAACGAATAACAGGCGTTTGAACAATACATGTCCGATGGCACTTTCTGCATTAAGAGAAGATGAAGATCTTTATCTGTTTTTAATGAGATGTGCCTATTCATCCCAGAACTAAATTTCTGGAAGCCAAATTCTCGTTCACTGGGATTTTCAGGTACGTGTATTAGATCAAAGTGATCAAAATAGAATTTTTTGAATGATTCCTCCAAAAGGTGAATATCGTTATCGTTCATCTATATCCGCTTTCTTCCAAATTGTATTGGGTTGATAATATTATCACATTCAGGGATTGCAAAACAAAGATCTTGACTCTTTAGTTTGTCACATGATGGACATGCATATTGTGTTGTACTGCTCTTGCCTGATAGATGGTTTAGCTGATAAAGTGTGACTTTTTCATTATAGTCTGGTGCGTTTCTAAATAATGGTGCAATTTGTTCAACCTCCTGACCCTTTGCAAGTAGAAATGTCGCAAGCATAAATCTTCCAGAATGTGGAAGATTTTCTCCCTTTTCTAAAACTTCTATTGCATGTTTAATGCAAGGTGGATATTCTGTTGATTCAACAGTCTTGACTTCAAACTTTTTTGCAAGGGCTCTTAACTTATCAACATATTCTTGAAACCCTTCTATCATCTCAGGTGTATTTGCAGAATGTATTTTTGATGAGATGTAGACATCAATTTCCTGTCTTACCAATCTAACTGTTTCATGTGATGTTAAAAAAACGCTACCATCATGTGTTTTTCTATTAATCAGTTTCCATTCGCGTTCATGAAAATTAATTGAGTGCTTTAGATAATTTGAGATTGAAATTATAAAATCGTCTTCTTGTTTTTTGATTCTTATTGAAAAAAGATCATCCATTATTTTAAGTGCAAGTTGTTCTTTTGTTCTATCTTTATAGTTTGCCAGGTCTTTCTGAAGAAAACGTTCTGAACGTCTGGCTTCTGCAAGTGAAAATCTTCGAATTAGAGTGTTAATTCCTGTTAGTTTTAATAAGATCACTGCGATTAGAAACGAAAATACTTCCATGGGTAATGATGAATCATTCTGTGATGTAGTAGAACTGTATATTTTCCCCTCTGTTGAAATCTTTATACGGTCATACGCAATATTAATAATTTTTTTCAGATCTGGATCAGTTCCAAACTGTTCGAGTGAAAATCCTTTATCGCTGAGATATTTCCCAGCCTCTGCCAAAAATGGATATTTAACAATTTCATCAGTTCCTAGGTTAAGCATAGTTCTAATTCCCTAACTTAGTTTAAAAATTTCAGTACATAAATTACATTAGTTTGTAGATCGCTGATTTAAATTGCGATGTTTTTTTTGTAAATCATGCAAATAGGTCTGCATGTCTCAATTTCTGGATCTATTGACATGGCAATTGACAATGCAATTGAGCGTGAATGTAGTGCATTTCAAATTTTTACAAGAAATCCACGAAGTTGGTTTGCGAAAGATTTGACATCAGAAGAAGCAAAAAAATTCAGAGAGAAATTAGGAGTCTCAGACATTAATAGAATGGCTATATGTGCACATATGCCATATCTACCAAATCTTTCCTCACCAGAGGATGATGGATATCAAAAATCAATCAAATCCATGATAAAAGAAGTTGAACGGTGTGATAAGTTGGGTATTCCGTATCTTGTTACTCATTTGGGAAGTCACAAAGGCTCAGGAGAAGAAAAGGGGATAAAGAGACTGACAAATGCACTAAACAAAGTTGCGGAAACAAAGGCAGATGTTATGATTCTGTTAGAAAATACAGCCGGGCAGAAAAATTCTGTGGGCTCTGATTTTAAACAGTTAGCAGAAATTTTTTCAAAATGCAAACCCGCAAAAAAGTTTGGAATATGCCTTGATACGTGTCATGCATTTGTGGCAGGATATGACCTGAGAACAAGAGATGCCGCAAAAAAGATAATGGATGACTTTGATCATGCAGTTGGAATTAAAAATCTAAAGATTTTGCACTTAAATGATTCAAAAGGAGAATTAAATTCCAATAGAGATAGGCATGATCATATAGGTCTTGGAGAAATTGGAGCTGATGGGTTAGGAGAAATAATCAAGATCATGAATAAGCATGAAATTCCAATTGTTCTAGAAACACCAATTGATGATATTCGTGATGATTTTGAGAATATTAAGAAGGCAAAGTTGCTTGCATAATTAATTAGGCATTTATGTTATGACTATTTGATACAAGTATCATGAATTATGAAAGCGTGATGAAATTAGCACTTGAAAGAGCGTTTTATTTTCCAAGCTGCGAAGTTTATGGAGATGCACAAGCTGGATTTTGGGAATATGGCCCAACAGGTGTAAGTATAAAAAATAAATTTCTAGAATTATGGAGACGTGAATTAGTAAGACGAGACAAAATGCTGGAGATTGATGGTTCACAGATAATGTCAAGATCTGTCTTCGAGGCATCAGGTCATTTAGGAAATTTTGCAGATCCAATCATAAAATGTAAAAAATGTGGATTAACATTTCGAGCAGATAGATTAATTTCGGATGTTGCAGGTATAGACATCCCAGAAAGTGCAAATCTAGAAGACTTTGATAATATGATTCATGAAAAACAAATTGTTTGTACAAAATGCAAAGGAGAATTTGAATCTGCAAAAAAATTCAACATGATGTTTCGTGTTGGTATTGGACCTGAAGATGTAGAAGCATACCTTCGCCCAGAAACTTGCCAATCAATCTTTGTAGATTTTCCACGACTTTTCAAAACTATGCGAGGAAAACTGCCACTGGGTATTGCACAAGTTGGAAAAAGTTTCAGAAATGAGATCGCTCCAAGGCAAAGTCTTTTGAGATTAAGAGAGTTTTATCAGGCTGAGATAGAGGTTTTTTGTAATCCAAAAAAGCTAGATGAATTGGATAAATTTAAAGAAATTGAAAACACCCCACTTCGCATCCAATTAAAAGATAACATACAAGTGCTTACTTGCAAGGAGGCTGTTGAACAGAATGTTATACCTAACAAATTTGTGGCATATTATCTTGGATTGCTTGCAGAGTTTTATACAAAAACTGGAATTAATATGGAAAAAAGTAGGTTTAGAAAGCTTGGAGAAAAAGAAAAAGCATTCTATGCAGATGTTGCCTTTGACTTTGAAGTTGATACAACTATTGGTTGGTTAGAGCTTGTTGCATGTAATTATAGATCTGATTATGACCTGTCAAGTCATGCAAAGAAAAGTAAAGAAAAATTTGAAGTCATGGATAATGAGGAGAAAGTTTTACCGCATGTATTTGAAATTTCCATGGGAATAGATCGTAGTATTTACACAATTTTAGAACACTCACTAAGAGAAGACAAGGAAAACGACAGGATGGTTTTATCAATAAAACCATACCTAGCACCAATCCATGTTGGGGTTTTGTCGTTGGTAAAAAAAGATGGGCTAGCAGATAAGACAGATGAGATTTATCGTCAGATTCGAACAAAATTTGATTCATTCTTGGATCACTCTGGTGCGATAGGAAGAAGATATAGGAGATTGGATGAGATTGGAGCGCCATTTGCAATAACTATTGATCATCAAACAAAAGAAGATAATACTGTAACAATTAGGCGTAGAGATAATATGGCACAGGATCGTGTGAATGTCTCCGAGTTAGAGCCAATCTTATCAAAAGAAACTGCATTTCCTTGAATAACAAAATATTTCTTTAAAGACCAAGTTGAAATATCGTGAAAATCGCTGTAGTCATCCCAACATATAATGAAAAAGAGACTTTACCAAGTCTTGTAGAGAAACTATTTAATGAAATTAGACCACTAATAGAGGAATTACATATTATAATTATTGATGATTCTTCACCTGATGGAACTGCCGATATTGCACATAATCTGGGTGAGAAGTTTCAAAAAATTTCAGTTATTCAAAGACCCACAAAGATGGGTCTTGGAGCAGCATATAAAGATGGATTTAATCATGTTTTACAGAAACTTGACTCGGATTTGATTGTGCAAATGGATGCTGATCATTCTCATAATCCATCTGAGATTGCAAATATGATTGAAAAAATTTCAGATTATGATTTTATAATTGCAAGTAGGCATGTTCCAGGATCGTCGATTGTTGGTTGGGGAACTGGGAGACAGTTAACGCATTCAGTTGCAGGAGCAATCGCTAAGATCTCTGCGAAGATAGACATTAAAGACTCTACTAGTGGTTTTAGAATGTTCAAAAGAGAAACATTAACGCAGGTTGAATTTGACAAGATTGAATCTGATGGCTTTGCATTTCAGATTGAAATTTTATATCAATTAAAGCAGAAGGGTCTACGTGGCCTAGAGATACCAACTTCATTTATCAATAGGACAGAAGGAAAATCAAAGATGGGTAGTTCAGAGATTATGCAATTTATCAAGATGTGTTTTAGCTACATAAGAAAAAAATAATGAAAATAAAAGGTTTGAACTACCTTATTCAAACATAGAGTTTGGTGTTTTAGAAGGTTGAGAAGGTAATTCATCTAGTGATGGTACTGATGGGAATTTATCTCCAATCTGTTGTTCTGCAACAGCAGATGCTTCCTGTAGGATTTTGTCTGTTTCTTCATTTGAAACATCAGATTCCATGTTAAATGCATCTCCAGAGAGTGAATCAACCATTAGTCCATTTAGTGTTTGAGTCATTGTGTTCAATTCTGAGTCAGCTTCTGGCATGAATTTACCTAATGATGTCTGTAAGCCTTTCATAGTACTCATTGCTGGTCCTATAGCAACCATAGCATCACCTAGATCATGAATAGTCGACAATCTTAATTGAACTTGCTCAAGTGACATTCTTGCACCACCAAGCATCTTCTTAACTTTACGAATTTCTGCTAATTCATTTGATAGAACCCTACTTGCAGAGGTATCGTGCTGTTGTACGGCTGTTACTACACGAGTGAATAATTGTTGGTCACGTTGATCCAATTTGGTCAACATTGCGTCCATTTTTGTGGTTTGAACTTCTAATTTATTCACAGCATTCTGTATTCGTGGTTTAAGTGCACCTTGAGGTTTTACTGTATCACGAAATTTGGCAGCCATGCCTGCTGTTTCTTGTTGTGCCCATGTCTTACTGAATGTTGGCATGAGTAATTATCAAAAAAAAGCTTCTTAATGAAAGGTGTGCATTAAGATCAACATTAGGCTAAATTTAGCTAACAAAGAGGATGAATGAATGAAAATTGTGGTTTTTGACTCAGGGTTTGGATCATTATCTATTATTAAAGAAATTCAGAAAAAGGTCAAATCTGATATTGTATACTTTGCAGACCAGAAAAACTTTCCATATGGAAAAAAATCAAAAAGACAACTTTTAGAAATTATTAATCAATCACTTGATAAGATTTCAAAAAAATTTAATCCAGATCTAATTGTTCTTGCATCAAACACACCATCATTACTACTGAGAGATAAACTCCCAAAAGGAATAATCAATGTACTCCCTCCACTAGGAAAAATTTCTGCAAGTAAGC
>CAYVWD010000054.1:0-4452 GCA_964455405.1 uncultured Candidatus Nitrosopelagicus sp.
TATCGATTTAATCACAAATGTTTCTGATTCAGAATCATGCATGCGGTTTGTTCTAAACAACCCTAAAATAAACATTAATTTCGTTGGTAACCAATTAATATTACAATTCAATTAGAAATTACCTATGCTACAATTTCAAGATAAAGTTGCCCTGATTACGGGAAGTGGGACCGGTATTGGGATGACAATCGCAAAGAAATTTGTTGAAAATGGTGCAAGTGTGATAATCTTAGGTAGGCGGAAGGAGCCATTAGAAAGTACTTCAAAAATGCTTCATGAGATAATTAATGAAAAACAGACGAATGGGTTTGTTAAGATTTTCGCAGGTGTCGATGTTAGTGATGAAAAAGCAATCACTGATATGTTTGATGCGCTAAAGAATGAAAATATTAATGTCGATATTCTTGTAAATAATGCCGGTGTCTCTGGTCCTGTTACATGTTTTGCGCATGCACCGTTAGACGATTTTAGAAGTACAGTAGACATTCATCTAACAGGTACATTTTGGACATCTGTACAAGCACTAAAAGTTATGAAGGAAGGTGGAAAAATTATTACAATTTCTACATTCTTTGCTGAAGAAAGACCGCTTGAACAGAGACCATATAGATTCAGAGGTCCATATACAGCATCACAAGGAGCGAAGAATAGACTTGTTGAGGCAATGTCATGGGAGCTTACAGAAAAGGGAATTGTTTCTATTGGTACTAATCCTGGTCCTGTTCATTCAGATAGAATTTACAAGACGGTTTATCCAAAAGCTGCATCTGAGTTTCTTAGAGTAAGCGGATTTGAAGAACTTTCACCAAGTGAAGTTGAAGTCGCAAATAAAGAAATTGTAGGCTTGTTAGGTGAAGATGATCAAACTATCAAAGATGGAATAAAATCTGCTGCAGAGAAATTAGGTAAACAGGAAACTGCACTTACCAACCTACTAAATAAAGTTCAAAGCATTGCTGAAAAAATTCAAAAAAATACATCTACAATGATACCAGATCAACAGTTTTTATCACAAGACCAGGTTGCAACAACAGTTCTAACCCTTGTTAGTGATGCACAGTCAAAAATTCTAAATGGAAAAATAATTCCAGGTGACAGAGTATTTTATCCAGTGAAATCACATATCACATCATCTATTCCTAAAACTGAAAAAAATAATTTTGAGGGAGTTACGTGCATCATCACAAATGATAATTCTAGTGATGCATTACAAAAAGTAACCAACCTAAAATCAATGTTAGAAGAAAAAGGTGCAAAAGTTATTGATGATGGGAATGAATCTGACGCATTGTTTATTCATATAACAGGAGATGTTCCCGAATTTTCCAAATTAACTGAATTAAGTAGAAGTGAATGGGATGGCTTAGTTAACAAATTCATCAATAGACCAGCTCAAGTGTCCCAAAATGCAATGGAATCTTTTGTTCCAGGTGGTTCTGATGACCCAAGATTATTCAAAGAAGCCTATGGAAGAATTGTGATTGTTGGACCAGCCCTTCCTGCTGGAAAAAAAGTTGGCGGTCATGCAAGAGCGAAAGCTGAAGTTTTTAGAGGTGCGCTAAGACCATTTGCAACTACAGTTAATCAAGAACTGAGCGATGTTCTAAAATCAAATGTTAGAATGTTTGTAGTTTTACCTGGCACTGTAGATGGAAAAGAACCAAGTGATGCAAATCTCATGGATACAATAAATTATTTGGTGACAAAGGAAGCAGGTTCAAGCTCTGAAGTAATATTTTGCCCTGATGAATCACGATAAAAATGGAAAGATTTTCCTCACTAAAAATAGGTGATCAATTCCATTCAACAACTACAATTTCGCCTGATGAATTAGACGAGTATCTAGGATTTTCACGAATACGAAATGCAATGTTTGAGATTAATACTGGTAAGAAAGAAGCTAAACTTGTTTCAGGTAGAGCGATGATTTCACGTATAGAAGGTGAATTTACCAGATTAAGACAAATCTATGGAAATCTAATCATGCTTTATGGTATTGATGGTGATAAGGAATGGGAAGGTAGACAAACCAGATTCCTAAAACCATTGTACACCAACCAAGTTCTTAAGATCAAATTCATAATATCTGAGAAAAAAGATCTTGATGATGAATTTGGTTTGATTGGTGTTGATTTTGAAGGAATAAATGAAGATGAAGAAATTGTTTTAACCTGTAAGAAAAATCTTTATAGAATTAAAAAGGAACCTCCATCGAATCTATAACTAATTTTATTGCTGCAGCTATCAACACAATAGTGACAAGGATTTTTAACTTTGTTTCTTTGATATCTAAGGACAATCGTGCACCTAATAGACCACCAGCAAATGCTCCTATAGATAAGAGTAAAGCCTGTGTGAAATCCGGATGTCCTAACAATGAATGAACTATTAAACCACTGAGTGATGCAAATATCAAAACAAGCTGTGATGTTGGTGCCGCCTTTCTCATTGAGATGCCTATTCCAATTACCATTAGTGGAACAAATACAACACCACCACCTATGCCAAATAAACTTGAGACTATACCTGCAAAGAAACTTGCCCCTGCGGCAAAAATCATCATAGAGTTTTTTAAATTATATGGTTTTTCAGATATTTTTCTTTTGACAAAAATGTATACTGCTGAAGAAACTAAGATTAGCGCAAATAGAATTTGAAATATGACCGGTGTCATTATATCAGAAACAAATGCTCCAAGAATAGTTCCTGGAATGCACATTAAACCTAATCTTAGTCCAATTCCATATTCAATTCTTTTTTGTCTAGCATATGTTGCAGTTGATGCTACAGCATTACTAAATGCAGCAAATAGACTATTACTTGCAGCTAATGTTGGTGGAAATCCTGCAAAAGTCATTACAGGTACTGCAATAATCCCTCCACCAAGTCCAATAATTGAACCTAGTACACCAGCAGCAAATCCTAATGGTATCAACCATAAATTTTCTATCATCGTAGATATGGACAATGAGGTGACTTCTAGATTAATCTTCTCTTTTAAAAAATCGTTTTATGCACATCAAATATGAATAATTATTGCCAGATGAATTTAGAATTGAAACGCCATATCTTCCTGGTGAAAAAGGATGTAGGTTCACTTGGATCATAAGTGAGGATGAAGAAAAAACGTTGTATGTAAGGCATGATGATTTGATGGAACTTCATGAACTTCTAACCCATGGATCAACAGGAAAGATTGAGATGGAGGATGGTGCAAGTTCAATACTTGTCAACTCTGATTCAACTGATTTTTTCCTTGCAGGGCAGAAAGCTCTAAAAATTGAAACTTTAGTACTGAAAATTGCACTGAACAATTTTCTTAAAGAAAACCCAGATGCATGATAAAAATCATGCATTTATTTCTGATTCTTTCTTCTTCCTAATCCTAGAGTAGATAAGAAATCCAATGTTGATCATAGGAAAAATTTCTATTAGATCAACTCCATAAAAAAAGAAATCGAGTACGGGGTTTACTCTACTGATCATTCCTGTTTGTAAATACAAATCAGCATTCCAGAACATATGTGGAATCTGAATGTAAATTATGAATGCTGTTAGTACTAGTGACTCAGTAACATGTCTATCATACCAAGACCAAAATCGTGTCCACAGTGATCCTGTATCTAGAATCATTTCTTTTTTCATGCAATACTACGTAATTTTTACATAATAAACATTATTTTTTTTAGGTTTTCCTAATTTTTTTTATAATAAATTGTTAGTTATACCTAATTTTTTATAATTTTTATTAGTTATGCCTAAGACCCTGATGCAAATGTTAATAGAGGTAACAAATAGGCAAAAGTCAATATGGAAACAGGAACCGTAAAATGGTTTAACCAAACGAAGGGCTTCGGTTTTATCGAAAGAGAAAATGAAGACAAAGACTTGTTTGTTCACAAGACAGAAGTCGAAGGTCGCATTAGAGATGGAGATAAAGTTGAGTTCGAAGTTGGTGAAAGTGAAAAAGGCCCAAATGCAGTAAAAGTGAAAAGAGTAGAAGAGTAAGACTAATAATTTTTTAATTAATTTTCTTAAGATCTATTATCGAGTAACTAATACTTTTTCTTTTTTTTTATTCTATATTCTAAGAATAGAAAGTGTGATCACGGTTGTGATGAAAACTTTGGTTTAAAAATTATAGGAAATAGTTTGTCGTGTATAGTATTCACTAAGTGAATAAAAAATGATTTGTCATGCATAGTCTTTATGTTTGTGGCCGTACCGATGTTTTGATCGATTAGTAGTGGCAGGCTCACCACTCGCCGAAGCTTGTGATCTACACCTCCACTCTATCAACGCAGTCTTCTTCTGCGGATCTTCAACTAATGTAACGCTGTCATGTCTCGGGATAGGCTTCGTGCTTAGATGCTTTCAGCACTTAACCTAAATGGCTTAGCTGCCTGGCCTGCCCTGTCGGACAACCAGTAGACCAGCGGCCACGCTGCTCTG
>CAYVWD010000055.1:0-87326 GCA_964455405.1 uncultured Candidatus Nitrosopelagicus sp.
CTTGGCCCAATCGTTTATATGTTTCAGCCATATCTTACTCCTATGAAATAAAGAATGAGAAACTAGTTGTAGCTAGTTTAGCACTCGTTACAGATTTATCTGATGGTGTTCCTATGTCTAACGTATCTCCTAATGACACTCCCCAGAAAGTTGTGCCACTTGCTGGGTTAAAATCTTGAAAAGTAATTTTACTACCACTTACCTTATACGATGTATTTGGTTCTTGAATAACCCCACCCAAAGATATAATCATTGTGGCGGGGCTGGTAGGATATACAGCTACGCCATCAGCCGTTAAATCAAAGGTAGATAAAGACCCATTAAAACTAGCAGCAATGCTGTCCAATCTTTGATAATTTCCATGTTCAGGTTCTTTTCCTATATATGGCATTACAATCTTCCTTCACCGCCTATGACGGCGTATTCTCCAAAATACTTAATGTTACATCCAAAGCACTAGCAGTATCACATCTAACCTGAATTGCATCCCCTTTAGTATCATCAGTTGCATGAGTATTAGAAACAACAACCTTACCAGAAATCACTTCTAAGGCACTCCCCACTGGAACTTGTGCCCCTTTCACAACATAGACAGTTTCACCAGCTTGCCCAGAAACAACCTCAATCATTACATCTGCAACTACACTTGCTCCACTTTTATTTGTTAACAACATTCCTATCACTACTGTATCTACAGTAGCTGCTGGTCTATACAAGTCACTATTAGCATTAGTTGTATTAGGCAATGCAGTTGTAGGCACATCTGCCATTGTTACTCGTTTAAATTCTGTAGCCATTTATATCTCCTTAAAGTGCCACTGCCATTGCTATGGCAAAAGATTCGGATGCCCCACTGGAACCAGCAGCATCTCCCCATTCTAATTGGGAAGTACTATTAGAAGTTGTCTTTAAAAATTTACCAGCAGCTGGAGCAGCATCTGGAAGAATAACTGTGTAAGCAGCCACATCATTATTTACATCTATTGTAACTGCATTAGATGTACCTTTAAGTCCAACAGTAGTTGCCACGATAGTAGACGGAGTAGTTGCTCCAATAGTTGTATTATCAATAGCCCCAGAATCTATATCCACTTGAGTCATATTCTGGTTGCCGAAATCAATAGCTCCAACGGCTGTAAAAGCCCCAAGTCTAGTAGCTGTTAATGTTGCTGTAGCTGCATTATATGTTAACGCTGCATCAGTCTTAGGAGCTTGTGCAGTTGCTGCACTTTCCCATAAACCTACATACGTAGTAGTTGCGTTTGTATCAGCTGTAGTAATGTTCGTAGCAGTGCCAGCATTCGTAGCATTCGTTACTGTTATACCAGCTATATAAGTAGCTAAACTATCACTACCTACATTATATGCATCCGCATCTACCGTACCATCGAAATAAGCATTTTTAAATTGTAAATCACTGGTTCCTAAATCAACATCATTAGTTGTTACAGGTGCTAATACTCCATCTATCAATTTAATTTGGTCAGCCCCACTCGCTCTCAAAAGAATAGTATTATCTGTAGCAAAATCTATATCATTATCTGCATCTCTACCGATAACTAGAGCTGTATTAAGGACTGATGTAATAGTTGTTTGAGCAGGTGTAATAACTAAGTCAATTGTGTTATCACCATCTTCATATGTAGCTGCTAAACCTGTTTCAGTATTACCAGTAAACATGGCTCCTGCGGTATCAGCAATATATTCAGCTAAAGTAGTACCATCAACAGTATATGCATCAGCTTCTAATGTCCCATCTACATCCACATTGCCTGATATATCTAAAGAAGCAGCTGTCAATGCACCAATTTCTAAATCTCCTAAAGCAAATCCACTAGTAGTATTAACTATATTACTAGTACCCGGTACGGCATCACTACCTCCACTTCTATTAAAGAACTTCCATCGAGTAGTAGATAAATCATAGAAAAGGCCACGATAACGAGTACCGCCACTAACTCTATATGGGGCATACAAACCCACATCAACCGCATCCGTATTTGTGCCCGTGTTTTGTCCTTTAGACAATTCTATTAATATATCTTCAACAGTTAATGTTGCTGTATTCACAGTAACGGTATCACCGCTTACTGTTAAATCCCCTGTAACAGTTAAATCATTTCCAATGACTACATCATCAGGTAACGATATAGTTACGGCTCCAGTGCTGCCAGAAACCGTTATTTCATCAGAAGTTCCTGTAAGCGTAGCTACATAATTTCCTGTAGTTTCAGTCCCTAAAATTACTCCGCCATCTTTAATAGTAACTGCTCCACTACTTACCGTAAAATTATCGCCACTAAAACTGGCTACCCCTATATTGTTAGTACTTGCCAATTCACCAGTAATTGTGATAGTATTAGCAGATACTGCCGTATCAATACCTTCGCCAGCAGCAAAAGTTAATGTTTCACCAAGGGCTACAGCATCATTAGACCCTGACTCCGCAGCTACAGTAATAGTAGAATTGTCTAATTTAGCATTTGTTACGTCACCATCTGCAATTTTGGTAGTAGTGACACCATCAGTTGCTATGGAAATGTTATGAACTATGTTTTCACCGCTTGTAGCTCCTGTAGATGATAAACCACCACTGGCTGTAATATTTTGAACATAGTCTCCTGTAGTATCAGTAGCTAATGCCACACTATTTGCCTGAATCGAAGCTACTCCAGTACGAGATATTTTTATATCTCCTGAAATAGCCTTATTTTCAAACCTACTATCATCACTATCATATATCAATAAATGAGCATCGGTAGCATTAGACCCACTTTCTCCAGCTATTGTCACATCACTTAATCCATCTAATGCTGTAACTCCTGTAGCAGAAGCAAAGGTGATAGTTGGGTCAGAAGCAGTTCCTCCATAGGTGAGGGTCATATTAGTGCCACCAACAAGCGTAATAGTATCAGCAGCATTCTGAGCAACAATACTACTACCTGAACCAGTACCACTTCTAGCTATAGTTTTAAAGGAATTTTCGTTGGCTTCCCCACCTGCGGAACCAAGAGTTAAATCAACTTCAGTTCCATTTTCAAACTTCCAATATGCTTTACCATTACTTTTAGCATAAAGTGCTCCTTTACCAGAACCTACTGTACCACTTGGAGTAGACACTTCTGATACTAAACAATAATCTGTAAAAGTTTTATTGGATAGATTTTCTGTTGCAGAATTGCCTACCACCAATTCCCATGAATCTCCGTCCCACAAATATAAATCTTGAGTATTAGTCTCAAAAAACGTAACACCTACTATATCTGTAGAAAAACTGTCAGGTTTACTATCAG
The DNA here is from genome assembly GCA_964455405.1 of uncultured Candidatus Nitrosopelagicus sp. Classification (GTDB taxonomy): domain Archaea; phylum Thermoproteota; class Nitrososphaeria; order Nitrososphaerales; family Nitrosopumilaceae; genus Nitrosopelagicus. The sequence continues at coordinate 3,294 of CAYVWD010000055.1, forward strand.
TGCTTAAGCCAGTAATTTTATTGCCCGCTAAAAATTTAACTGCCATTTATATGACTCCATTGCATGGGCACTTCAAACGAGTGTCCACACCATAAATCTAGTATCATAATCCCTTTTTCAAAATCATATGTCGGGTCAGATGCTCCATCTTTACTGCCACATACTGCACATACTGCTTTAGGAGAAGTAATTTCGACTTCTACTACGTTTCCTGCTTTTTGTATTGATGCAACCAATGCATTATTATTCCCATCTACTTCCTTTAAGAATAAACGAGCTTTTTCAGCACTTGCTGCTGCTGGCTTAGATGCATCAGTAGTTTTAACACCGAATTCTATATAAGCTCCTGTATTTCCATCCGCACCAATTTCTATTCCACCAGTACCTTTTCCAGAAATAATTGCATTTAAATTTGATGCACTTCCATTTGCTGCTATTTTAGGACTATTAGCACTAGCAGCATTTGTTATAGTAAAGTAATTTACAGCTGAACCAGTAGCTGCAAAATTAAGGCCCGTATTTCCCCCACTATCCACTAATGTTGTTTTCGTTTTAGTTGCTGTTAAGGTATCCGTAGCAAAAGTTAAATCTCCATCATCACTCAAAACCCCATTAGCTCCTGCAAAAATAACCCTAGTAGCTGTTAACCCATCTGCTGTTAGAGTCTGTGCTCTAAAGTCAAAGTCTCCTATATCTGTATTAGCTCCAACTCCAGCTACAATAGCTAATTTTTGGGCTGCGGAGGTAGTTAATGTACCAGCAGACACATCTAATGTCTTACCGCTCCCGACAGTTATATTCGCTCCATCAATAGTTCCACCATTAATGTCGAAATTAGCTCCTTCAATTTCTACGTTACCAGCTGTGAGTTTGCCACCTAGAGTAAAGGCATTTATAGTGGTGGCTTCTAATGTGCCAACAACTAAAGTAGCTTTTTGATACCCTCCAGCAGAAGGATTTATAACAGTGGTTGGTGTAGTTGTCGTATTATAGAATAAATGGAACTTTGCATCAGACTCATCTCTAAACAATCCTGCATATCTAACACTACCATCATTATATGTCCCATAAAATCCTATGTCTACATCGTCAGCTGATGTATTTTCATTAGCTAAGGCTAAAAGAGGGTCTTCAACAGTGATTTGGGTAGTACTGACATTGGTTAAAGCTCCACTTACAGTTAAATCTCCGCTTACTGTTAAATCACCCGGGATAGAAATCGTTGTCCCAGATGCTCCTAGAGTTAAGGTATTACCTGCCACCCCATCAAAGATAACATGGTTTGTTGCAGTCATATCTAAATCAGTTAAACCCGTTAAAGTGGTTAAAGCTGACCCGCCCAATGTAGCAGAAGATGCTCCTATCGTTACAGAACTTGCTGCTAACCTATCTACAGAGATAGCACCAGTTGCAATACTCGCATCTCCTATACCTGTTATAGAATTTCCATTACTTCCATGTACAATTGTCTTATTTTGAAAAGTTACTGTCGAATTATTGAAAGTAAACGTATCATTAGCTGTTAAAACTGGTAATGTAACAGTTCTATCATCTGCTAAATTTCCTACAGCAAAAACATATTGATGGTCAGAAGCTGAATCATTAATTTGAGGAGTAGTTAAAATAGGACTTACTAAAGTTTTACTACTAAGAGTTTCTTCGGCTGAATTACCAGCAATTAATTCCCATGAATCTCCATCCCAATGGTACATATCGTCTTGCCCGCTTTCAATAAAAGTCAAACCAGCATTAGCTGACCCTAATGAGCTAGTTAAACCAGTTCTCTCTAAAGTAGTACCATAAAGTTTGTTTCCAGCTAAGTATTTAATCGCCATTATTTTATTCTCCTCAAATTGGGGATACTCATTTCATATGAATGCCCACAATATAGTTCTACTATCATTATACCTTCAGCAAAATTATAAATTGGGTCTTTAGCTCCATCTGTACTACCGCATTCACATACGCATCCCGGAGAGGTCAGCTCTACTTCTACCATATTCCCAGCTTTTTGCAACTTGATTGCTAAAGCATTGTTATTTGCATCTAATTGTTTTAAATACAATCTTCCTTCTTCTGTAGAAGGGTCATTTGGTTCTGCAATTTTTGAGAAATCAACAAACGTCCTGTTTACCCACCTACCAGTACTCCCATCATATTGAAAATGGTTATTATCACCAACACCAGAGATAGTTGTATCAGTCATTTCCTCAACAGTATCAACTAATGTTACAGAATCCACATAATCCTTAATAGCTTTAGAAGAAGCTAGCTGAGTATTCGATGCTACAACAGATGTTAGGTCAGTATCTATATCATCTTGAGCAATATCAGCATAAGCTACCTGAACACTGGATAAACCTTTCATAAATTGAGTGGACTTTTGTCCTTTTCCTCTTAGTGGCATATTATCTCCCCCAAATAATTCCTCGTATTCGTACATTCGTTCCAGTAGACCGAATTATACTAATTTTAGAACCAATCCAGATATCACTGTCGAAATATCCCTCATCTTGAGGAATAAGCATAGCAGAAGTTGTGGCATCCCCATCAAATTCTACATAAGCATCGCCCAATTCAACAACAAAGGATACCTTATTACATTCTTCCATTAAAGAACTAATGTCTACCACTGTTTCAGCGTTAGCACTAGTGGTAGTATGAGTAAACGTCTTATGTCTACTATAATTTTGGATTAATTCTATTTCTTGTCGCCACGGTCTTGTAGTCATTCACTCTTCTCCTTGAAACTAAACTTAAGTAATGTGGGTTGGCCCGTTCCTAAATTATTAGTTCTATAATTTATTGCACTTGAAGCTAGGGGAAGTTTGAAACCTTCCTGTCTAGCAATAGCTCCAATAGACGCTTGCTGCGGTTTGCTCAATTCAGTCCTATAACGAGTATTCAAAGTAGTTAATTCCTTAATATCTTGATTAAGCTCCTCTATTTGAGCCTTATAAGACTCCTTTACTCTCTCTTCAACTGCCTTTTCCCTATTAGCTAATACGAATTTCTCATGCTTATCAGCATCTTGCTGCTGTTGATTGAGTACCATATTCTGAGTAATTAAATTAAGATTGGTTTTATCCAACTCGTCCCGCTTTTCAGAGACTTCGTGGTACTGTTTAGCCAATGCATCTGAAGAAGAAGTCAATCCTTCATGTTGCACCTTCAATTCTTCCAATGCTAAAGTCAATTCCCGCACCATACTGTCTCTATTAGTTGCTTCATGCATCAATGACCGCTTTGCAATCTCTAAATCGGCGTTATTCACTCTCATATGAGTCAATTCCTCAGCCACTTTTTCATATTCCCCTCTAGATTTAGCCAAACCATCCATTAATTCCCCATAGGTAGAGGCCATACGGTCATGTTCCTTCTTTACAGCATCTAATTCCATTACTGTCCTATGATGTTCTTGCTGTTGGGCCTCTAAGACAGAGATTTTAGACTCGTCTACCCCACTAAGTTGTACTAACCTAGCGTTTTCAACCTCTAGAAGAGCAGTCCGGGCCGATAACTGTGCCTTTTCCTCCTCTGAAGCCTCTAAAACCTTGATTTTAGCCTCTAAATCACCTATTTTAGATGATAATTGGGCCTCTTTTTGCTCATTGTTAAGGTTAAAAATAGGTGCTTGTTGGGCCTTATAACCCTCATTTTTACCTAAAAAATCATTCATTTTCATAGATACTACGCACCTCACAGGCAAAAAACCCTTCAATTAGGATAGCATTGGGCAAATTCTCATGCCACTCCCTTGTTTTCTCTCTTGGTATCCATTCGTTAGGAGCAATTTCGATAGCTCTATTAACAAAGTTGTCCATATATATCTGATATCCTAATTCATAATCATAAGTAATGTCATCTGTAGACTCCCAATAGATAACTTCACCCACTTGCACATCTATATGAGTATTATAAGCTGATAATTCCTTACGTTGTTTAATTTGAGTAATGTGTTTTCTAGGTTTCGTATCCTGAACAACTACTTCTTCCACAACTTCAGGCTCTACAACTGCTACAAATTCTTCTGTATCTTCTACTTTCTTTTTTCTTGGCATATTATCTCCTCTTTTTCGCTTTGTTTCTTTTTGGCTGGGTTGACCCCCTCTTAAATGCTTTCAATCCTCTGAAAGCTGGATGGCTCTGAGCACCTTTAGTTCCCACACCCTTACCGCCATCGTGAACATTCAATCTACCTGAGTCACCAGAGCTTCTAAATCTCCTACCAGCAGTAGCAGACCCTGCTCCTCGTCCTCCACTACCATGAGCTTTCACGCTACGTTCATGTACACCAGTACCAGTACCACGAATACGCTTATGTCCAGATAATTCCCAGACAGTACGGCCTATTCGTTCTGGACGAGTCCACCTATGCTTAACCGCATCCCACATTAACCCAACACGGGGTGGAACTGGTGCATGGTCTTTACTTAAATAGTGTTCATGTAATGCATTAAAGATAGTATCATCAGATTTCCGTAATCTACTTTTAATTTTTCGTTCCAACCTACGTCTTTCATTGTCAGAAGCTTGATTATTAACGGCCCTTTCCCATTCTCTTACCAAGTCTTGTGGTACATCCCTATTAACAATGTCACCACTCAAGGCCCAACCAGCTCCAAAGGCAATAAGACGTTCAAGACTAGGACTTATTTTCTCTAAGTCCATTGCTTTCTTACCTTTAAACAGCATTTTATTTACAGCAGCTTTCTTTTTCCCCTTACGTCTTTTTTTACCAAATCCTTTTTTCCCAATTGCTCCAGCTACTCTATCCCTTTCACGGGCACCCTCACTCTCACGGCGAAAATCTCCTTGCCCCCAAGGTGGTGCTTGACCTGTTTCTCTCCTATCCCCACCCTCAAATTTACCTTGTGCAATTAGCATAGCTGTAGCAATAGCATATGGGTCATTCCAATACTTATCACCTCGTTTACCTTTTTCTAATTGCTCATCATCTTTTTCGTAAAGATGGTCTAGCTTTTTAGCGTCTGGTTCACGGGCATTAGCAATAGTCCCAGCGTTATTACCGTATGAAGTCCAATATTTCTGTAATGAATCAAGTTCTGTCATATTATCACCTAATATATTATACTAAGAGATTAGTTAGTTTCTAACCACGGTTTACGAGTTAACCAATCATTTAATTCCGAAACAGCTCCACCTGAAGCTGGTGGCTGAGATTGAGGTTGGGGTTGATTCTCAAATGCTGTACGCTTCTGGGCTTCGGCATCCAATCCATAAAACTTTTCTGCTGGAGGAGCCAAAGGATTCCGTTTCTGTGCATCATCAGGAGCATTAGTATAGTCTACTCCATAATAAGCACTTCGTAATTTTTGATATATATCATTCTTCTTGTTTTCTTTATCATATCTCTTAACTTGTTCATTCCAATATTCATCTATTGGGCTAACTCCAGTTGCCCACCTAGCTAACTTAGAAGCACCGGGAAGTTTTAATTTATCCGCTCCTTGATATATCTGTTGTTTGGTACTTTCTACGTCACTCATCTGTTCCCAAGGATTGTAACTAGTCACCTCTTGCCCTTCTCGCCGTTGCATAAACCTATCTATAGCACTAGCTGGCTGTTTAGGAGCTGGCGGAGGTGGTGGTTGTGCAGCTGCCTGTTGTGCAACTTGCTGTTCCTGTTGTTCTTGTTGTGCCATCTGTCCCTGAGTCTGTTGCAGTTGACGCTGTAAGATTTCTTGGCGATGTTCCTCAGACCCAAACATGGCTCTGCCTTCCTTACCATCAAATTCATCTAGCTCATCACTAATAGGTTGTTCCCAATCTATTCCTGATTGAGTAGCTTTGGCTTGCATATCCTGCATTTGTTCCTGCCAATGCTTTAAGGCTTCCTTACTATAGATATGTCTATGGTGTAAGTACTCAGACATTAGTGTCCTAGCCCTGTCAGTAATCATATCAGGACTTGCATCATCAGACAATGGACGAACCCTAGTTACTATATCATTAGCATGATTTTCTTTTTGCTCCTTCGCCTTAGTCGCTCTATGAGTAGATACAAGTTTGTGGGATTCATTAAATGCATCAGTTAGCTTCTTATCGTCCATACCACTAAACTTACTTTCCCCATGAACATCTTGCCCATGCATCTCTTGTGAATGTTCCCGAATCTCCCGCTCATACTGTTGACGTTGTTCAGGTTCCATCGGAGCAACAACCTCTTGAGCAGCCTTCTTCTTCTCATCAAAATGTTCTTTGAATGTTGCAGTTTTCTCAGCTGGGGTAAGAACCTCAAGATACTTTTGAGCATCATCCTTGCCAAAGCCTCTCGCTTCTAAATGTTCCAGAATTTTCTGGTCACGGAATTCCAACTGACTTCCCTTAGCATCCTCAGCTGCCTTAGTAGCCTCAGCCTCAGCTGCCCTAGCAGTAACATCTGCTTCACTTGGAGTAGATAAGAGTCCACCCATAGTTTCTACCTTGTCAGGAAGTTCTGTATATCCTGTTGAAGTTACTGGCGGTTCTTCTCGTTCTTCAGGGAATAAATCCATCTCAGTTTGTTTTCCATCATCTAAAACTTTCTCCCTCCTTGGTAGAGGCGATGTCTGCTGCTGTGGATTAGGGTCAAGCTGGGTATCAGAGTCAGTCTGTGGGTCAGGGTCAGCTTGTCTTTCAGGCCAGCCTTGTCCTTCAGGATGTTCTATACCATGTAAATCTCTCAATGTACGATGGATATCTTGTACAATTTGTTGATGTGCTCCTGCCCTTTTCTGTAAACGCTTTAATTGAAAGCCTTTACCCTCCTCATACAAAGGTAGCCCCGATAACCCCTTCTGAGCATTTTTCTTACTAGGGTCTGCGTTTAATCCTTTCATATGGTCAACCAACTTATCCCATTGTAACTGATGGCTTCCACCAATCATATCTAATCGTTGATTCCATTCCTCATCAGTTTCATCAAATTCTTGCCCATCCTTCACACCTTGCTTGGGCCAAAAGAACATATCTGGCCATTCTCTTTCCCCTGTCTCACGATTCTTTGTAGAGCGTTGTAGATGGCCCTCATCAGTATGGTAACCTAATTCATCAAGCCACTCAACAAATCTATGCCGTAAAGAATTTAGGTTTGACTCCTCATTAGTTAATTCCTTGTTGATAAAGGGAACTTTTTGGTCATCAGTAGGAGATATCTCAAATAAATCTGGCAGAAACTCATTCCCCTCTGTATTAATTAACTCATCTATTCTATTCTGACCCTCGTTAAAATGTGCCTGAAAATATGCTGCCCATGCCGAATTAACCGAAGATTTATGGAGTAGTAATTCCCTCAACGCTGGAGTAATAGTATCTGAATTAAGGGCTGCATTATATTTAGCCTCCGCTGCTCTAAGGTGGGCTAATGCCTTGTTCCACGCATTTGTACTACCACCTTCTGAGGAAAACCCAATAGTTCCTTCCCCGCCTTCGTCCTCTGGTGGTATAGCATATACACTAAGTGGTAAAAAGGCTCTTGCTCCAAAGTCAGCCAAATTTATTCTTTTAAGACTATCACTACTTTCATCAAAAGGTAAATTAACAAATTCTGTCCCCCTGCTATTTTTACTTATAGGCATCCCATGATGTCTAGCCCAAGCTATAAATTGAGACTTTGTCATTTCTTTCTGGTGTCTGCCAGTAAATGTCCCAATCCCTAGCACACCGTCTGGGTCATCAAAGTAAGTTTTATACGCTGTGTATATAGGACTAACTTGCTCGTCTTCTCCTCTTTCATGCAGTACTTGATAAAGTGCGTTGTGAGCGTCTGTGTCAGGATATAGATGTCGTTTAAGCAAGTCCCCAGTTTTATTCCCTTTCGCCATCTTATCTAAGAAAGTATTCCCCAAAAACATTTTATTAACTGGGCCTACATTGGGCGTACCTTCATCAGAAGGTGAGTCAGGAGTAACCGTTGATACACCAAAATTCGGATTGTGGTTATATGTGTCCGCAACCTTATATAGATACGGTTGGGGGAGGAAACCACCCTCTTCAATGCCCCAGTTTGAATCAGGTTTATGTAATCTAGGTAATTGATGGAATAGCTTCGCTCCTGCGTCAGTCCAATCCCACCCTACTGCCGAACCCTCCTTATATGGGCCTGTTATAAGTCCCTCATTAGTTAAGTATTTATGGGCTGTATTAGTTATGTACGGTTTAGTATTGACATCATACCCCTCTGGATTCTCTTCACTTCTAGGATGATGAACAGTACTACTACCCCTTCTAATATGATTCTCAAGGTCATTTTGTGCATGACTTAAGCTGCTATATACCTTATCATTTGGAATACTGTCGGATGGTAATTTGGAACTTAGCTCTTCTTTATCTTGGTCAGATAAACCAGCTCGTTCATCTGCAAGGTTGTTCTCCCTGCTTGTGTCTGGATTCGCCGTAGCTCTCCGCATCGTAGCAGCATAATCATCTGCATACTTTTTTCTTTCTTGTTCCCATCTGACCTTTCTATTGTAATCAGCATCTAGTTCCGCTTTATCCTCATTCATCATTTCTAAACGATTTTTTAATGTGTCTAATGGTAAGTCAATATCATGCCACCAACCTGAAGCTAACCATTTTTTAGTGTGTTCATCAAGTTTAACATCATTAGCCCACTCTTCATCAGGCTCCTTATCCCTTCTAAGCTTAATAATATCATTTCCCTTTTTGTCTTTACCCGCAATGTAGTATTGTCCACCAAGATAGTTTGCTATATCTCTAGGGTCACCAGTAGCATTGTCAGGCAAATGTTTTGTCTTAGAAATAGGTTCAGCTTCTCCAGTATTGGGGTCAACATCTCCATAGACAATATCCCCATTGTCATCCAACTCAACGTCACTCTTTAAATAGTTTATTAAATGTTGGGGAATCGAAGTATCTGGATTTAAAAATGTTTTATCGGGGAAGCTGCCCTCAAAATTATTCCATATGGTATCCAAAGATAGCCCCGATGCATCATCAGATGCTAACCTATCAACTCTTTGGAAAAGAGGAGTTTGAGAAAGTCCGTTTAAAAACGAGCCTACATGTTCAAGATAGTTTGAGTCAGGAGAATTTAACAATTCTTTAAATTCATCCATATGACCTCGTAACTCCGTTATTTGTTTACGAACTGCTGGCTTTAATTCCTCAAAGTGCATTTGATTACCATACCCACGGGCAAGCACCGCATCCTGTAAAGAGGCTAGTGTATTAAATTTTATAGAATTAGAATATGAAATACTAAAGGGTGACCATCTCTCAGCTGTTGAAACTCTAGTTTCTTCATCAAATTCTGTATTATCCATCTGCAATCCCCAATACGTCTTGTGATAAGCGTGACGTAAAGATAATGACGGAATAGACTTATTGTGGTCATCATATACAGCTTGTTGAGCTTTACGATGCTGTTCAGATAACTCAGGGTCTGCTGACAGCATAAATAAATTCGTAAAACTATCTCCAAGTTTTTTCGCTGCATCAATATTCCTTGCTTTCCTCTCTCCCGTAGCTGCTCCTAAACCCGCATCTTGCACTAAGTACTCAGTAATTTTATTTAATGGAATCTGTCCAGTGTAAACAGTCTGTAAGATATTTCTAGCTCTGACTAATGGCCCAGCATCTCTCAGAGTTTTCTCTTCGACTAATGCATGAAACTTAGAGGTTCTTGGAATCATATTGATTTCGTCATCCAACGTACTTATTAATTTGGAAACATAATCATCCATATGAGAAACCGTGCCCCTCTTAAATGGCCCACCAATATCCCCATTATAGCGATGGTCTAATAGTCTACGATTGAATTCCTCTTTAAGTCTATCTGAAAATCCTCTCACGGGGTCATCAGCATCAAATTCAGCACCCGTTCCTAACGTAGACACATCATCAAGTCTATCAAACGCCGTCTTAAAAAGAAGTTGTTTCAATCTATATTGATTAGAAAGGAGCATATCTTTCTGACTAAGCTGACGAGTATTCGTAACTAATCCTGTAAATTCGTCAGTAGCATAATCACCTGCTATCATAATCAACTTGGAAATTAAGTCACGGGTATACCCCGCATCTGCTAAACTCTTTTCAACTTCTTCAGAAAGTTTCATCTCTGCTGGATTATTCCATTCTTCTAACGACTGAGGTAAACCTAAAACTCTAGTCGCTAATTCCCCAAAAATTCTATGGTTAATACCTACACGTTTCCCATACCCCACATTATCATTATGGAAAATTTTATGGTAATTCCCCTTCTTGACACCCGTCACCCCTAAATTAAACTGCTTGGGATTCGCAGACCTATATACACGAATCTCATTATCTACTTCGTGCAAAAAGTCTTCAAGTTTTTTGTGGCCCGCCCACGTATTAAAAATATCTTGGCCAAAGATAGCTTTCCATAAATCAAACGGCAATTGACTATCTGGGTCAGTAAGAAATTCATCAGGTGTCATTCTTTGCTTAGTATCAGGATGGTACGGTAGCCCATTACTATACAGTAAATGATTTAATTCTGGCTGAATATGTCCCAATAGACTAAGCCCTACTTCATCATCATTCATAACATTAACTATATAATTTTTAACATTATTGGGAAGGACACCACCCTCCCCTAATATATCGTGGGGGAATTTGTCTTCCTCATCTATATCATGCGGAGACAGTAAGTCCTTAGTGACCCTCTCTACAAAATTTTCAAGTTGCTCCTCTAATTTTTGTGGGTTATCCCTGCCCTTAATAAATTGTGGGCGAAGGTTATCAATCAGTGTCCGTAATATTGCCCTACCTCCGGTTTCGCTTTCATCAGTTAGGTACTTATCTAATCCACTGTAGTTTTTTTCGTCTTCATAACCAAAGTGCTTCCACCCCTCCCATATTTTTTCACGGCCTTCGTAATGCGGTGGTATATCATATAGATATCCCTCAGAATCTATTTGTGGATTCCCATTATTATCCAGCACCTTCTCACCAGCATCATTTCTTATGGCGTATCGCTCTATAAAACCCTCTTCCCGTTTATCCCTTAAATGTTCTAACCACGGGCCGATAAGATGTGCTATACTATCAACATCTCTAAGAGTATAATCATCCATCATATTATATTTACGAGCTTCAGATAAGAATTTATAAGCTGGTGATTCACTAGGCCACATAGAAATTTGATACCCTTCAAGAATCGCTTGTCTCTCTTCTCTTGACGCACCCCACCGTGCTTCCCAATCTTTTAACTTCTTCGCATCATAATTCTCATCTGCGGAATTTGTGGGAGGCATTGGTTCATGCGTATCAGTATACGTCCCATCCAAGAGTTTATACTTTCCAGTTATTCCTGCATCTGCCTCAGCTAATAAAGGTAAACACACTTCTTGAATAAATTTTGTGGGAGAATTCTCAGGAGAATCTTTCCTAACCTCAATCATGTGATTAATAAGGTCATTATATGTATAACGAGAATTAGGTATCTTTTCTTCTAGTGGGACTAGATATTCAACTAAACTAGATTTAGCTCTAGCATCTAGTCTCTTCCACTCCTCAGTATTTTCATCAGACCAAACTTCATCATCGCCTTCCTCAATTAATGTATCTATATAATCTTCAGTATAATCTGCCCAATCAGGTTGCCCGCCTTCTTGGAAAATTCTATCTCTATGGTCATCATCTGGAGTAACAGCTTCCATAAGAGCTTTTTTCCAAGTTCTTTTAGTTAAAGGTTTCACACTCTTTTCTCTAAATTTAATGCCCTCTGCATCACCCGTCCAATCAATATCTACTATACCTTCGTCACCTGATGCTCTTAGCACATCATCAATTAACACTTCCAATTTATCCAACACAGTAGAAGTTTGGTCTTTTGTAAAATTGGTGGGTATGTATTTTACTTCACCATTAGGTAATGTAGCAAAGGCTCTAGGTCTATTTAAAGCATCACCTGTACTTGAAACGCCAGCTAAGAAGGCTAAGTCTTCATCATCTTTCACCTGTTCTAAAAAGGCTAACTGATTCGCTGCTAGTTGTTTTTTACTAACTTTGACTCTCTCCAAATCATCTTTAGTTTTCGCATCATCAGGGGAATCACCATCCGCAGTTGTGGGTGTGTCTTTAGCCTCATCATCAAAATTATCACCTTCGCCAGATGTAGATTTCACTGGCGTAGGCGGAGGTGGCGGAGCTAGGCTTACAAATGTTTCGCCCCATTCCGTAGCAAAATCATATATATCATTTAAACGAGCCAGTACAGAATCTGGATGTTCTTCATTTAAAGCATTATGTATTGGTTCCCACCAATGTGTGTATAAATCATCTAGTGTTTTAAATTTATCAGCATCAAAATGAACCCTATGCTCCTCACGCCTTTTCACCCATTTGCCCCCACCTACAACATCACTTTCGGTACGCTCCATTTTCGGAAAAGAGAATGCTGAACCATATTTCATTTCAGACTGTATATCATTTAAAAAATTAACGACACTCTCTAAAGGTCTACTTAAACCCGTGATGTCGTTAAATTCTGCATTTGCCAGTGCCCTGTTCTTTTTCGCCTCATCCAGCACATCCTTTAATCTCTTTCGCTCATTCTGATACTTTGTCATCTGACTCTTATCTGCTGGAGTGGGATTCTGTTTCTCCTCAGGTTCGTTTGCCTCATGGGTTTCTAGTGCTGATTGAGCATCTTGGACGAGACTGACCGCTGTCCTTCTTGCATCCGCTTTCTCTTGATGGTTTGCCTTATAGATTCTATTTTTCTCTGCTAGTTTATCCAACATTTCAGAAATAGGTGCATCCGCCACTAGTTCTGGCAAAGATTTTACGGGTGGTTCACCCTCGTTTAGCACCTTTGACATATTCATAAGTTTTTCTAATTCAGTAAATCTCTTGTCCCATTCCTTATACTTAGCTGAACTACGAATCTTATCTAAACGATTCTTAAGTTTTTGGTGGCCGTTCTCATGAGGAGAATCTTCCTTGAACTGATATCTAAAACTCTCAATATTTCGGGGCAAGAGAGTGCTTCCTTCGCCATTTAATACCTTAGCGAGAGAAACCCTAGAACCTTCATTGCGGTCACTTGGCACATTCTCTTCTAAGTCATAAAGAGGGTGTCTTAATGCATCATCACTTTTGTAATGCCAAAGTTTTGACTGTGTTTCAAATTCAGCACCCTCAGGTTTCCAATCCTTCATCGCATCTATTCTTCTTGTTAATTCATCTTCTATCCTATCTTGAAGAGTAGTAGTTTCATCATACGCAAACCCATCAGGGTTATAAGCGTGTTTATTTAACTCTTCTAGTATTTCCGTATCCCCCTCATTTCGTAAGTGCCATATGTATTCAATAGCTGCAACAGCGGGAGTTGTGGCACGAATATTTTCCTTGTCAGGATTATTTGTCTCCACCTTATCCACATAATTAAATATCTGACTTAATCGAGCAGCGATTACATCATTCTTATCCTTGGTTCTTCTAGCAGCACCTTTTCTCCGTCTACGTATAGTAGCTTGTTTTTCAACCCCCGCCATACTCGTTTCAAACGCATTACTCACTTTATCGAACCAAGGAGACATAGGGGTGTCTCCCGCATATACTTTTGGATACTGAGTCATAGTAACTTCTTCAGGATTCCAACCTGCTATAGAAGAATCGCCAATATGATGCCCGACACGTAAATGACGGTCTAATAAAGGAGAAATGTTTGTATAGCCTGTAATCTTGTCTTCCCCATCCCTTATCGTACTTTCTTGAATACGTTGTTTAATAAATTCTCCAGTTTCTGATTCAACACGCCTGATTAACTCAGTAATACCATCGACATTACCCCAATGGGTTGATTTTGAATAGTCCCTATCATTATCGAGAACTCTTTTCCAATCTGCTTGTTGATTTTCATCTGGCTCTTCACCATTTACCAGCCCATCCTTATCGAGTTCATATTCATTAGCATTGAACCTAAAGCGGGAAAGAAAATCTGAGAATGGGGCAACATCTGTCATTTGTTGAGATTTAGCTAAGTGTTCTAGAAACCATAATCGCATGAGAGATACAGATTGTTCAGGAGTAAGCCCCTGTTTCCTTACATACGAGGCATCAGCAGCATTAGCATCTATAGATTCGTGGGCATTATATTCATGCCTTAATTCATTAACGGCTTCTTGATATGTGTTCAAAGCCTCAGTCAAAGCTTTACCCGTTTCTTCAATCTTCATATTTGGGCTTTTCTTATACAAAGGTGTTACCAAAGTATTGTATTTTTTAGCAGCTTCATTTATTACATCAAGCAATTCTGGAACTCTTGTTCGACTAATAATGGGCCGATTCCGAATATCGTCTTCATAATCCTGAAAACTTGTTCGTTCAGGTCTACCTATGTCTTTATCCATTGCGTGTAATTTCATGGGGGGAGCATATATGCCGGGTTCCATTTGTAACCTGTCACCCCCTTCCAACATCTCCCCACCTTTCTTATACTCACCCCTCGCTTCCTTTTCAAAGGGTTGTAGCCATCGTTCCAAATCATTTCTAACTTCTGATAAATCATAACGATACTTTCTGATATGACTATCTGTATCAATACGTTTATGCCCACTCGTATGCAATTCATGTATCATAGGTATATGCATACTTACACGAACAGGTAAATTGTTTTCTCCATCAAATAGGGTTATGGGGTTGCCTTCTTTATCTCTATAGATAGCTGGCTCATCATTTTGGTCAAATATATTAGTTATATATGTGCCCGGAAGACGGCCACTTTTCATGGCCTGTGCGTCTTCATCCTCACCATATTCAACAATCTCTTCTTCAGTATCATCTGTAGGCACTATTTGTCCTGCTGGTACTGGCCCAAGAGAATTTATACCAATCATTTTACCAGTTTTTGTGCTGGGGGTTCGACTAATTTCTGGTTCCCTCACAAAAAATTCACCCGGTACCTCACCAACACTTTCATTCATTGTTTGAGCTTCGCCTGAAACAGCCATAGTTTTATTCTGTTCTCTCAAGTCAGAAAGAGATATCGGCCTCTCCTTATGACGCAAACCTCTATTAGCAGAGACATCAGATGCAGGAACTCTACCCGCACCAATTTGCTGTTTCATTTGAGCATCGCTATAATCCTTTCTCTGTTTTTCCATACTACGCCTAAAATGTATATATCCTTGTGGTTTTACCAAATCGCCAGTTTTTTCATCCGTTTGTAAACCACCAAAATTCTGAAGCCATGCTTCTTCTTGAGTCTCCTTTTTGGCTGCTCTCTCTTGAGGCGGTAAACCCACTAATTCCGTTTGGAATTTTATTTCGTCTTCTAAAGCCCAAGTAAACTTTGTTTCATTTTCTCCTATCGCATATTCATCTGGCTGACGATATGTTCTACGTTCAGTAGGTTCTGGTGCAGTAGGTTTAATAGCTACGGGTAAGTGTCCTTCAAACCCCTGTTTGGTTGGGAAATCTGCACCCTCTTGTGCTGCCTGTACTAACTTATCCCAAATAGCACGAAATTCCGTACTTCGTTCAGTACTGTGTTGTTGATTAACGAGGAAGAAGTAATCCATTTTTTGTAGACTTGTAAGTGCCGTACTATTATGAACAGCTTTTTGTGATTGCTTAGATAAGCTAATATGAGTTTGTGGAGTAGCCTTTGTTGGTTTAGGGGTATCATCAGCCTTCGTCATAAAGTCAAGAAGAGACTTGACTGCTCCAGACTCATCGTCTGAAACAGCCATAGACAATGCCATTTCGTTATTCTGGGCTTGCCTAGCCCTCTGCTGTGCTTCAGTCCAGACCACCTCTTCCCTCGTCTTACCTTTGCTTTTTTGGTAGTACGGGTCTTTGATAAGATGTTCAAAAATTTTCACAGCTTTGTCTCTAGTTGAAGTCATTTGATACCTCTAATATTTTATTGGTCTAAGAATTTGTCTTCTGGTGAGGCTGTGTCGGCAGGTTCCGCTTGCACACCCTGACCCTCTAACATAATGCTCCTGAGAGCATCCCTACGCCTGTCAGACCTACGTTTCATAGCACTGTAATAATCATCATTATCATCGTACAAGAACTGCAATTCCTGATGGTCAAAGAATTCATATAATCGTTCTGGGTGCGTAGAGAATCCCATCCATGATTGTACGTCCACACCGAAACCTAATTGAGTTACGGTTACTCTGGAAGTTAATCCAAGCAACCACCCTTCTGTACCGTGGAATAAACCACCACCAGAATTACCAAATATGCTTGGTGCATTCTGCATTAGATATGCTTTCTGTTCTATGATTTCCCTTAGATACGTTAATGTACCTGAATTCGGGAACGGGTCATGTAATAGAGAACAACCGCATACCCATACTGGGTCACCTATTCTTAAGCAATCTATTGCATCTCTGGGTATTACCTTGGCTACGTACTCTAACTTCCTAGTATTGTTTAGTTTAATTGCAGCCAAATCGTGATGTTTGTCATATGCTAATATCTGGCCTGTCATAGAATTAGCCGATACGATTTTAGAACCGCTATAATCAAATACTTCAAGTGTTACCTCATCCATAACATCTCGTTTAACATCCCGCTTTAAAACAGTATCAAACTCATCACGTATTTTAATATTCTTGTCAATTACATGTTGGCAAGTTAAAGCAATGTTTATATATTGCCCTTCATTCTTTGGGTCAGGCTCAGAGTATATTAGTACTCCTGAACCGCCAGCGTCAGAAGCCCTGACTCTAGTTACTGGGTATAGTATCTTACTATGTATCTCTGCATTGTCCATATCTTTCCTCCTTAATTAAACCCCTGTATCATCGACTATAACAAAATCTTCATTTGGAATTACTTGATTTTCCAGAAAATTAACAGACTCTTCTTCAGATTTAATAGCGTAATGCATATGCATTTCCACAGTTTTTAAGTATGAATATACGGGACGCATCCTTTCATCTGAATGATGTATTCCTAAGAGAGCGATATCATACGCATACGGTAACATTATACTCTCGTTGTCTTCTAAAATTGCTCTTATCCTATTCACTTTTGACATGTTCTTTATCCTTCTTCTTCACTAGCTTCAAGTCACACTGTAAACAATTAATACCGCCACGATGAGTTTTCTTTCTCATCTTCTTAAAACATTGCCTACATTTAAGCCAGCTATTTTTCATTATTCTCCGCAGCGTTTAGATTTACTTTAAACCAATCTACGTAACAATATCCACATATAGGCCCTGAATTATAATCAGGGTCACCGTCAACAGCAATCACAATTGGGTTATCTGTTTTAAATGTATGTCCTCTAGGACATTCGTATGCTTTTGTTGTTGATTGCTCTTCTGGGTAAAAATGCTTATCATTAGCATAATTAATAATATACGGTTTTGCTCTTCGTTGATTATTCCTTATTTTTTTATCGTATGCATCGTACCAATAGTTATTCATCATATCTTCTCTCCAATCTTTATACTAATATATTATACTCATTTTCCATTAAAATCCTATTTTAATTAATGAAAAATGGCTGTCTACTTACATCTAAAAACGGCCATGATTGCCATTGTCTTCCTTCTACAGCTAATCTCACAATATGCATTATTGAACTAGCAACTTCCATTGGTAAATTATATTCATTTAATAATATCTGAGAAGCTTCTTCTGCCCTTTCAGGATATAGAGCTTTTAATCTTTTTATTATATTATGAAAATCATTATGAGAATATTGTGAGAAATCCATAGTTATTTAATTAACTCCTTTTTACTAATTTTTATCGGTAAGTTAATATATTATACTAAAAAGTTCGCCAATAGTTTGCTATAGTGTACGCAATACATCCATAAGGAATATAAGAGATAGACGTTTTTCAGCCAACAGAAAAAAATTTTTTCGCCAAATTTCTGAAAATTTTTATCTGTAAGTAAGTAGTAGTTACAGGGGCCTGAATTCAATTTAGAATTCGCACAACCGGGGGGGAGGGGCACCCCCCACCATACTATAGAATATTATGGGGTGTGTGGCTAGAACAGTGTTTTTATTAAGTCGCGGGCCATGATAAAAACTTAGATGTGATAAGGGAGGCGTAATCGCCTCCCCTATCCTAATACTTAGCTAAAGATACGATTGTTTGTTATCGGTAGTAATACCGTATCATCTTTGAAAGCTTCTACAGCATCTTTGACCGCTGTACCCATTTCGGGTTTCGTATCTTGCCAAGTATCATCCTCAACCTTGACTTGGATTTCGTCACATTCTGGACATATAGCTTCTGGACATTGGTGATTCTGGTATACCCATATATCATTTTCTAAACCTTTAACTTTATCTTCTAACTCTACTATTTCATTGATTAGGCTATAGTCGGTGTTTCTTTCAATTGTGTCTTGCATACAATCAAGTAGGGAATCCATATATATTTGTTCAATATAGTACTTCTCTGCTAATTTAACTAACTCACGTTCTGTCATATCTAATGTCTTGGTTAGTTCACGATTTGTTTGTTGTTCGTCTCTTAGTTGGCCAAGTCGCTTTGATTCACCTTGTAGATTCTCAAATATACCGTAGACTAGTTCACGAAATTCGTCATCAACATCGGATACTGTATCGAATGAAACACTAGTGGAATCTATGGTTACGTTTGTTAAGTCAGACATAAGGCAATACTCCGATAAATTTATTATCAAGCTTTCGTTTGCTTGATTAAAGTTAGACTAGCATCGGGTATCATTGCTCAACAAATAGGGTATGTAAGAAAATGGGTATGTATTACACTCAATAGAATAGGGATATATCTATCGCCCGCCCCACCCAAAGGGTAGGATTTATCAGCTCTAATTATCACCTCTAATTATCAGCTCTAATTCCAGTTCCAGTTCCGATTCCAGTTCCAATTCCCATTACTTTTATCAACGCTAAATAGCCATGATAAGAATTAGAGGTGATAGGGCCGAAGCCCTACCGCCTCATTGGAGTTAATCTTCGTCATCATCCTTGACGTTTTTGGCCCCAAAATCATCCTCGATTAAGCTTTGCAATTCTGCTATAGGTTTTGCTTCATCAAAACCCGATATTTCCATTATCTTATAAGCGGAATTCTTAAGCTTGGATTTCCAAAGTTTCCGCCAATCGCCATCACGTTTAACCAACATAACAGGATTGCAAGGCCCCATGATGACTTCTGTCCCGTCAACAAAAGTCACTGCAAGCTTCATACCGAACCAACCAACCGATAGCTTTTTAAAAATGCCCCATCTTGGTTGACCAATCAATTTGATGCTTACAACGCCGTCAACGCTACCATAGGAACCACATAAGTCAGCGAATTTTTCCTCTAGGGTTAACTCTTTAGCTTTGGTTACTTTTTTGCCCTTACCCTTGGGAGTGGCTTCAACTTCATCAACATCCACAATTTCGACTAACTCTTTATTTGCTCCAAACATAAAGAAAAACTCCAAATCAACTATAGTGTAACCTTTCGGTTCAGTTGATATTGATAAACTAGCAGACAGTATCTTTGCTCGCAAAATAGGGTATGTAAGAAAACAACACTATTAAAACTCTATAGGATACTGGGTCGTACTATCAATATGTAGTATAGGTATATATAACAGATACTATATATAGTTATCTAGACTAATTATCAAGTCTAATTCCATTCCAATTCCATTCCAATTCCGGTGTATAGACGTATTCTTGATAAAGACATGATAAAAGTAAGGCCCCAAAAAAGGGCCTACATGATAAAAATGAGGGGGGGAAAAGGGGGTATTATTATCATGGGTAACTATTTGTAGTACATAAGGGATATAAGGGATGTAAGGTGCTATAGGGATATAAGGGATATAGGGGATGTAGGGGATGTAAGGAAATGTAGGGAATACGAAAGACAAAAAAAGGGGATGGCGTTTCCGCCATCCCCTTGTGTTCCTATAGGACTCTATAGTTCCTTAGTCTTCCTTAACAGTCTTCTCACCTAAGAACTCTTCTGCATTAGTACCGTCATATCC
This sequence comes from uncultured Candidatus Nitrosopelagicus sp., assembly GCA_964455405.1. Lineage (GTDB taxonomy): Archaea > Thermoproteota > Nitrososphaeria > Nitrososphaerales > Nitrosopumilaceae > Nitrosopelagicus. The sequence continues at coordinate 23,238 of CAYVWD010000055.1, forward strand.
TTCTATCTCTGTTATATGTATTCCACTCCTAATAAGTGTAGAGTTATTCTCTTTCCGCCAATCTGAATCCCGTTTCTTAAGTAATACGACACTTATAGGTGCTGTTACATACCATTCACCTTCTATAAGAACATCACATCTTAGGTTAGTAACACCTACATTACCACTAGCAAACACTCTAGACTTAGGAGTATTACGAACATTGATGCTATCAATATCTACGACACCATAAGTACCCATATCTGGATGCTTATCGTTTTTAGATGCTTTAGTAGCTGTAGTTGCTTTACCTTTTTTAGTAGTCTTAGGTTTTTTAGTAGTCTTAGGTGTTTTTTCTTCTTCTTGTTCTTCTACAACGTCTACTAATTCTTCAACCACATTCTTTGTACCAAACATATAACAATCACCTATGATATATAAAGTCACCAGCGACAGTTTTCGCTGATGCTAGGTTTAGACTATTCGCTCGTTTCTTTGCTCGTCAAACAGGGTCTGTCAATATCCGTATAGTTCTTATAACCTGTTAAGGTAGTTATAGAACGGCCATAACAGCGTTTTAAAGCGTTTTAAGGGGCCTATAAGACCTTTCAGGGTTTCTAGTACCTTGAAGTCTATTAAAGGGTATAAATACATATTCCTTCCTACCTTCCTGTTAACCTTCTTTCTGTTTTCTGATACGTTCCTTTTCCTGTTCGACATCAAGTTCCTTAGTTCTGTTGGAGTTGCTAAATTCCTTTTCATCTCCACACTTCTTGCATATGCCTTTACTCCATGAACCAAATGAATCATTTTTACTTCTGTAATTCCTCCTTTCATATTTAGGTGACTCTATTATCCAATAGTGTATGCACTGGTTTTCCATTGGTGTTCCTCCTTTAGTTTCTCTAGTATTTCTAATTGACTCTTAGGTGCTACATCCATTTTAGCTAATGCTTTAGCTTCTACTTGTCTTATTCTTTCTCTTGTTACTCCTAAGGTCTTTCCTACTTGTTCTAGTGTTTTAAATCCTTTGCCGTCCAAACCAAAGCGTAGTCCTAAAACCTGTTCTTCATGGTATGTAAACATAGGTTCGTGTTGCTCCTTTAATTCTTGTAGATGATTACTTGCTTTTATGTATCTATGAATACAATCAACACACATTCTTTCTCTTCCGCCCACCGTCACTTTATATTCTGTAGGACTTAACCAATCATTAAGACATAAAGGACAATCATATTCATAGGCTTGCTCACCATTGTCAAATGTTTTCAATGTCATATTATTTCAATCCTTGATGTTGTAATGTAGAATGCCGATTGATATATACTTGGTCAAATAGCTGTTCCATATTAGGATACATTACATGGAGTATGTAGTTCATATCTGCTATGTTTGATTCTTCCCGATGTACAGACTCACATTCAGATAATTTCCTAACAGCTAGATATAATGCTTGGGCCATTAACAGTCTTCCTCTAGGTGAATCCACAAACTCTTGAGTCTCTTTAATCCCTTCTGCATATTCTATACTAGGCATTATATTTAATTCTCCCCTTTCATTTGTTTATTAAGCATCTCTATCATTGATGGAGGCATATGAATTATATGTGGTTCAGACTTAGTATCCAATCTGTATTCACCGCAAACCTCAGGTTTATACATCAGGTTATCTTTCGGTAAATAGGCTAGTAACTCTTCACTACTTATATGACTTATTAAAGTCATAAGAGAATATAGAAAGTCTTTGTCTGGATTAGATGGTGGAGTCATATCCACATTACCGGAATCCATATACTTATAAACGTCAGTAAGTATGTTATCCATAACGGTAGCACATAAATCCCAGCGTTCATATCCATCATCTTCCACTATGTCTTGTGTTAATCCTTCCATGTTCATACTTCTCATGTAATCCTCATCGTTTAAAACATTCTGGTTATCCATTAAGTTTTATACCCTCCCTTTCCGCTTTAAGTTGTGCTACCGTAGTTTCTTTAGAACACTCTACACATAAGTATTCTGGTGTCCAGCCTCTTTGAGTTTCAGTTGCTCCAAGTACCATACCACAATTCATACACTCAACATCTATATATTCTACAGTGCTGAAGTATTTCTCATCGGCCATCTCGATTGTTCGCTCCATCTTAAACCATTCATCTGGAGTAAGTTCAGATAGTGTACCTCTTATCCATAGTTCAAACATCCCAGTTTCTGTATTAAAGTGAAGCATCCTTAATCTCCTTTATAGATTCTATATTGTTCTTGGTATACTAGGATAGCTAATCTCATCTTGTACTTATATGTCAATGCTGTCATATGTTTACACCTCCTTTAATTCTTCAATACAAGTTGTTAATTCATAGCCATCCCTAATACAAGTATCACACAATGTATGCTTATATTCTTTAACTAGGCAAGCACCCATAGTTGCACCACAATTGATACAAGCAACTTCTGTAATCTCTTGTGCATCAACATCACCACCACATTCTTCACATTCACATTTACCGTCATCGTCCACCATGTGTTCATAAGATTCATATTGTTCTTTAGAGTAATCAGATAAGAGGTCTGGAAACTCATGGTTATCAAAGGCTTCTATAAAATCATGTACATCTTGGTCTGTATCTTGGCAGACATAGAAACCTTCTGAGTCTTTAAACTCTATGTAGGTAGGAACTACACTAAGTCCTTGCACTCGCTCTTTGAAATTCTGAGTTAAGGCATTGGCTATTACACAACTAGTAGGTTCACCAACATCACCTTTTGGTAAGTCTTCTAAAGGTGTCATACCCATAGGAACAAAGGTATCATTCAACCATTTGATAGTGTGCATTATCATTCTTGTACTTGTCTCTTGGAGGTCTTGTTCTAAAGTAGTTCTGTTTGTATTCATGTTTAGTTTTCTCCTAAAGCTAATATTCTAATGACTTCATCTAGTACCATTTGTTCGTCTGCTTTAACTTCTGGGGCAGAGTAAGGATTATTAAAGACATAATATTCTGCTCTTGTCTTAGCATCCTCAAGTGTATAAGCATACCCATTAAATCCACCGCCACCCCCAATAGCTCTTACAGCACTTGGAGTACCATGCCATAGATGTCTAACCCTAAAAGGTTGGTCAATCTCTAACCGTTTCCAGCAATACTTATCTACCTCCATGTCCACCATGTGTTCACAAACATAACAAGTCTTATCCTCTATACCTAAACAGTCCATACTTATCCTTCTCCAAATAGAAATTTTCTTAGTCTATGTTGTTGAATGAGGATTGACTCCTCATTCGTTAACAAGTATTGAATCCTATTAGACTCACTAGCAAATCTTTTGATGTTTGCTATGTCAGCTAACCTTTGTAACTTTGGGGATATAGCCACTGTCTTTATTTCTCTAATGATTTAATCGCCTCCTTTAAATTCTTTAGAGTTTCCTCACCTATTACTATACCCAGCAGTTCTTCTTCTCTATACATCTCCTTTAGTAGATGCTCTTTAGCATCGTTGATGATTTGGATAACTTTCTCACTAGTGAAATCATACTCACAGATATCTTGAGCATCCGATAGAGTTGAAAAGCATCGCCAGACATTTCTTAGTTCTTCTTTAGTCATATGTTTTCATACTCCTTTAGTATCGTAAGGTGATTCATTACTCTCTACGCTCCAAAGAGACTCTAAGTCTTGAGTGTTTCTTTGGAACCTTAACCCCACAGCGAATGCTGCAAACATTAAACTTCTATAGACATCAGCACCCATCATAACCACTGGAGAAATGTGGTTAGATTCATCACCACAATCACAATCCTTTACCTCTACCGCCTTATTAAAAGCAGTAGGGATAATGTCTCCAGAACTTACTGATTCGTTAAAGAGTGAAAAGACTATAGCCTCTACTACAGAATCATCGTGACAATAAGTGTCTTTAATTCTATCAGCTTCACCAGACTCTATCAGTTCATCCATGATTTTTCTAGCCTGTTTGTCCAAGTCAGTAAATCTCTCGTCCTCAAAGTTAAACATTCTCTACATCTCCTACTATTTCTTTTTGGTCTACTTGCCACATATCAATCACTTCGTCACTACGATAACCACAATCGTAACAGCACCAATCAGCGTCTACTGTACTACCTCCACAGTATTCACAGACATGAATATACTTTCTTGGTGCTTTTAAATCATAAACTGCATTAAGGATTTGCAGTAGTTGCTTGGGAGTTACCCAGCCTAGAACATCATCACGTTCATCACCTCCTATTATTTCTTTTAACGCCCCATCACCAACCTTATGAAGTGGTACTATCTTATGCTCACTAGTATCTATTACTGCTACCTCAGCGTTCTTACACTCCATAGGTAATATATGAGTACCATTATTTTCTAGTATCCTTTGATTGTTATTGTTAGAACAGTAGTGTATTGAACCCCACTGAACAGATACAGACCAACCATTGATGAATGATATCCTAAATCCTGTGTCGGTACTAGTGAACCCATAGAGTGATGAAGTAGATGAAGTTGTTGGATACATAAAGAAAACTCCTTCGGCGTTGCTTGTGCAACTTTTGATAATCTCAGACTACTCGGCTGTCCTTTTGCTCGTCAAATCGGGTCTGCCAACCTCCATAAAGGACTATGTATTCACTGTAGAGATATGTCTATTGTATTTCAATGTACTCATCTTATCCCAACATGACATACAGTATCCATCAGCTAACCAATCTACCTCCATACAGTCTTTAGTAATACAATATCCATAAGTTTCTTCAGGGATATATGCGTCTTCATCAACCGGATATGTATCTACATTTAGCTTAGGCCCTTTATATTTAGGGGGCATTTTATCCATTATTCATCTCCGTTAATCTAATTAAATCTCTAGTCTCTTGTCTCAATTGTCCATTTAACATTCTTTGTTTCTCAGATGCAGAACGTAATAGATTGTTCTCTATGGTTAATCGTTCTATTTGTTCTTTCTGTTCCGCTATGATGCTTTGAAGTTCCTTCACAAATGAATCATCCTTTGGTGCTATTACTGCTTTCCATTCTCCATCTATAGGCCAGCATATAAGACACCCACAAAAGTTTACATAGTCTACACAATCTGTTCCATCTATACAGCTATCAGGGTCTGCCCTACATCTATGAAAGTCTCTTCCATATCTATAGTCTTCAGTACAATTGTCACATATTATCCAGTGTTCCTGTTTGTCATTATTCATATTCATACTTCCTTGCTATACATCTTGTCATACATTTCTTGTAGTTCATCATCACCAAAATCATTTAACCAATCTAAGAGATTCTCTATAACTATATCATGGACTTCTCCTTCTCCCATTACATCGTAATAGTATTCACATAGTTCTACTCGTTCCGCATCAGTCATTTATATTCTCCTTATACTAACATACTATTAAAGATTAAATATACCCAAAAAGGATTCATATATTATTCCTCTCCTCTGTCATGTCTTGCTCTCCATGCTAACCATGTCGTAGCCTGTACTTCATTGTAGTGTTTATCTAATTTCTTAGATGCCATTAAATAACTTCTCTGTATTTGTATATTCCCTTCCGCTCTAGTACCTCTACCTAATTGGATAGGACTAGGGACAGCCTTTAGATATACTGCAATAGCGTGTCGGTCAATGGTTGGGCCGTAATCTCCTTGAGGATTTAGTATGTTCATAAAGAACGGTTTAGTCTTCCATGCTTGTGGCCCCAAAATCTCCAACACTTTATCAATTGATAGTTCTCCATTCTTAAAACTCTCTACTATCTGTACTGCTTTAGAGAACTCACGTTCTGTACAGAAGGTTGGTTTGTCTAATGTATGAGAGAATGTACTAGCATTCTCTACATTCCTATCCCAAGCTGTCTGTGGGGATAGAGCAGATATAACACCAGCCCCAATAATACCAGCCGTTTCCCAATCCGATACATCAAAGTGTGTAGTTAATATATTATAGCCAATGATGTTAGCCATTGAATTTGCTATCTCATACCAGTGTGACCCTTGGTATTTAGTAGCAATGGATGTTTCATCATATATGTCTATAATATTTTGATACGAACCTCTTAGCAGTCTACGTTTACTCATTGTCATTCTCCCTTATTGGTTCAATAGATTCTGGTAGATTCCATAAGTCCTCTATGTTCTTTACAGACCTAAAAGCCTCAGCCCCAATCACAAAACAGTTATACATTATATACTTAAGAATACTAACAGTCATCTTAATCTTTTCTTCCTGTGTCTTTTCTTCAATAGCTACTTGAATCAATCCGCTTTCAGCTAAACTTTTATACAACAAATAGAACGCTCCATCTATACCACCATCAGCAGAGTTAAACAGTTCAAATGTTTTCTCTAAGTTAGCTGTAGATATACGCTCTAACAATTCTTTCCCCCTTTCCAGATTAACCTTACCGTGCATTTCACTAAAGTCCATTGGTTCTAGCATAGTACCACCTTACCCTATATCAAAAGATGTGTGTTCTTTACAATGGCCACACACTCCAAAGGCCATATCTTCTTCTGTCTGTTGTAATGCTCCTATAGGATATGCACCACAACATTCAGATACCCATTCTTCATAAGGAGCAGAATCATCATCATCAAATTCTTCATCTTCCATTTCCATCTCACATATCTCACACATATCATCTACTACTTGTCTATGATGGGTACGACAATATCCTACACGTTCTCCATATCTTTCTTCATAGTCCTCTTTGTCAAAATTATACATTACTCTACTCCCTTAGCTATATGTTTTGTATGAATAACACTAGCACAATTAAAGCATATTAACACTAGTCTATCTGTCTGTTCAAACTTAGTCCAAACAAAATCTTTACTTGTCTCAGCTTCAAAGCCACAGTAGCATTTAATATTCTTATCCTTCTTCATCCTCTTTCTCTGTCATCCTCTTTATCTGGTGGTACTAATTGCATTACCCATGTGTCCTGAAAGAATCCTGATTGGGTCATTGCATCCTCAAATTCGTATGGCCCATGAACTTCATAACCATCTGATAGATTACCAACTACTATTACCCATTGCATTTCCATGTTGTCTCCTTATACCATCTTGCCATCTTCGTTCACTTCTTAATCTAACCTCTGGAGTTATAACATCGTTATCGTCTAGCTGTCTTCTATGTAGATAATCTGCATTACCATCTACATAGTCTGTAGGATAATAATCGTTATTTATAAAATCTTCTTCTAATACTAAACCTCTAAAGTATTTTATAAGTCTTTTAGCTTCTCCTTGTAATTGTACTAATGATTCGTTATCCACCCTCCGAAATAAAATATCGTCTAATATAGACTCAAGTCTATCTGCTCTCCATACCCATGTTCTAGTTATGTGGTTACTACCATAGTATGATGTATTCATATTCTCCTATAGGGTGGGGAATAAATCCCCACCCCTTTCACTTAGATAACCCCTGTATAATTTAATGCTAATGTCATCCAAACACCTGTCATAATTACTGCGTTGGTTACCATCATCCATGTATTAAACATTTACCTTCTCCTCATCCTTATCTATTTCTTTTATTACTTCTTCAGTCATATACTCTTGCATAGCTTCCTGTTTTGCAATATCTAATTCTATTGAACTTATATATATACCACTCTCGTATAGAGCTTCTTCCAACATTACCACTTTGTTATATGTGGTACAATAAGAACATTGACAATTCTCAATATCATCAAAGGTACAATATATATCTTCCCACTCAACATCCTTCCTCTCTATTAACCTATCTGTTTCCTCCGCTCCTTCACATTCACTACAAGCATAAGGATTATCAGTCAGCATAATCCAATCTCCCATGTCCTCTATGTCTGCATGGCGTGTATAAAATCCTGTCCACCACTCTGCACACGTTTCACACATGAGGTTGTGACCACCTACTATGTATGGTGTTCGTTGCCCTATAATCTTTTTCCATATATGAGATAGCTTTTCTACATCACTATACATTTACGTTTTCCTTTGTCTCTCTAAATAGTTTCATAGCCCTTTGCCATTCTTGTTGATTCTGTAAGTCGCTATAAGTTAACCCCCTCATATGAGCATTAGGAATTGAATATCCATCTCCGTAAGGTACGTGCTGTAAGGTCAATGGTTTCTCCTTAACTACATAATAGATAGCCTCACCATCAGCTACTGGAAATTTCATAAGTCTATTAGAATCTAAAGCATCTAAGTCAGCATTTTCTTTGGCTATACAATCCATTATATCTGTACAGTCACAGGTTAGTTCTCCCTTCCATCTATTGTATTTCCAATGCCCATCTGGATACCCTGTCATTAGTCGTGCCATATTCTCTACTCCTCTGGCCTAGTATAGTTTGGGTCTTCTTTACTCAGCCACTGTTTAATATGCTCCATTGCATCACTCTTAAGCATTTCATATTGTTCATAACAATCACCACATAATCCATTGATAGATGGTAGTGGGTCACCACTGTTAGTAAAACTAGCCATGTCAATATTCAGTGAGAAGTCCATCCTATCTGAACTGACATATCCACAACGATAACATTCATAGTTAGTAGCCATTAAAACACCTCGTATTTTTCTTTATTGATTGACAACTCATACATAGTATCCACATTAAGCATCCTAAAGTTTTCTTTCTGCATATCAAATACTGTCATCATATTAAAGTCATCGGGATTGTATCCAAGTCCTAATCCTTTCACCCCCTTCTGGACATTTAATCTACCATTCAATACTCTACGACTTCCATCTTTCTTAATATTTTTAGCGGTAAAGATTTTCCCTTTGGATGCTTTAATTAAATCCTTTGCTTCTGCTTTGGATATTCTAGGCATAAACATCTTCTCCTTCTGCTCTACTTAATAAGTCTTCTATTTCTATAACAGTCCCTTGGACTTCATACAGATTGGTTAAAGAGTCTCGTAAGTCACTTATCTTAAGCTCTAACTCTTGAGCAATTTCCTCTAGTGTTTGATACTTTTCTTCTGCTACTCTATGTACATTCTCAGAATTGGTAAGTAACTCATCCAACTCTCTAATCATCCCATCTATATCTATTTCCATTGTTCTTTTCTCCTGTTTATTATAATCTAAATATCCACAGTAATAACACATACTCACCTTCTAACTGGTTCTAATACAAAGCTATCCTTTCTCCCCCCTCTTCTAATTTCTTTTAGTGTCTTACCCTTATGTATTGCAATGTTGGCTTTTCTGATAGTTGGATTTTCTGTCCAGTGTCTATCCTTTCGCCACTTAATTGGTGACACTATTTTTAATATCCTTATCCATTCTTTACCGTGAGGTAAACCTTTACCACCTAGATGGTCATGTAAAGCATGAGCCAGCTCATGTCTTACAGCACCCTTGGCTTCCTTCGCATCACTTAATAACCAACTGGATATTTCAATACGATAGTTACCGTAGGTCATACCACCAGCCAATGCCCCACAACTAGGTACTACTATAAATGTGGGAGTGAAAGGTTTCGTACAGTTACTTAACAATCTAACGACTGCTTCTTTCTGCACTAACTCTTTAAGATATCTAAACAATGCTTTGGGTGTTATGCTCATATTTAATCTTTACTCCTTCTTATAAATACCCTGCTATTTGCATACCATCTTCATACCATAACCATGTAATACTTATATCTGGAAACTTATATTCTAGCACCCCCTTTATGGTTTCATTCGGTGGCCCCCATGCAGTATCAAAATCTATATAGACTTCACTAGGATATGATTCAGTAATCTTAGCATCAGATGTATCCCACTTAGTCCCCCAATGTTCATTAGCCCAATCATACCAATTAGATACACCATACATATTCATTAGAGCATCACAAGTTTCTTGAGTAATAGGTAATGAGTCCATCATATATGGTTTATCTTTATATTGTTCTTTATAAACATTTATTTCTTCTTGGGTTGCAACTTTTGTAGGTGACTGTACTTGCCTTAATGCTTCTGGCATTGGTAGTATTTTATTTAAAGAGAATACATTATCCCCATCCCTTATAAACTCTAGGAACTCTTCCATCTGTTCATCTGATTCTGAGAAAATAGATAACTTATTTTTGCACCAATTTGGCATCTTTATATAACTCCTTAACTTGATGTTCAAGTTGTTTAATGTGTATTATTTGTTGGTCAATTGTTACTTGTAGTGTAGATATCTGAGCAGTAAGCTGTATCTTTTCTCTTTCATAAGCATCTCTTAATTGTTCTAATGCTTCTAAATATGTCAGTTGTTCATTCATATGTACTCCTTTAGAATATAATAAAGGGAGCGGTTCAAGTTAAACCGCCCCCTTTATATTTAATAGAAACTAATGCACCCCTACATTCTATTTTAAATTAGACCCAACCTAAAATTGTTTCTACTAAAGAACTCTAAATTAAATTATGCCAAGGAACTTCTTTCTAGGTTTTACTTCTACACTAGACGGTACTACTACATCGTCTACACCATACGGTGGTTTAACATTAACACCCAATTGTTTATTGCCTGTAGGTGTTTTAACTTGTAAGTATACCCTAACTGAATCAGCTTCTTTCATAGTAGTATTGAAGCTGTTCTCCCAACCATCCCTAGTACGTCTACCAGAACCTTTTCTATCTAAGGCATAGCTGTTAGTGTTTAAGTAACTTTTCAGTTGCTTATAAAACATATCCCCTTCTTCTGTGTTAGGGATTCTAAGGACATAGTTACGTTGTGCTGTTTGCTTTTTCATACTGTTTTCTTTTCCTCTCTATATTATTTGCAAAGTTCTAATGCAGATTTAAAAGCCCTAGCTTTAATATTGGCACGTTCACCAAATAAAGTAGATGCAGTCTTTACCCATCCCTTACGATAATCTTCTGTCTCAACAATGGCTTGCCACAATGCCCAAGGTGTATTAGCAAGTCGTGGTTGTTCATCATTAAAGACATGGAATCTTTCTAAAGCACCAGCCCTGATTCTGTTTTTAGCCTCCACTCTCTTTTCATATTCTTCTTGTAGGTGCTTCGTATCGTTAAGAATAGTTAACCAAGTATCTCTACCAACATCATCTTGGGTAACATCCTTGGCTAAGTTTAACCGCCGTGGCCTTGATGGTTCTGGATAAGCTACATTCAGTACCTTAGATACATCATCTTCTTCAACACTGAAATGTGCTAGTCTTTCCATCTGGGCTATTACTTGGTCTTGGCTTGTTAGCATATTATTAAACAAACGAATGTACCATTGGGTATCAGCTTTAATCATCTTATTGTGTTTAAGAGCTACACTTACTTTAGCTGAACTTAATCCAGTGGTTAGAGTATTTTGACATACTACTCTTACTGGAGTAAATGCTATAGTTAATGCACCAGTACCATCACGATGGTCAGTAATAAGATAATAGAGTTTGTGGTGTTCACCCGCTATAGCTGACTCACCAGCATCTAACGTAATGAATAGTTTCTCTCCGTGTCCTAAAGCACCTATAGTTTCTACAGGATACTTTTCAGAGATTGGGTCTAAGTAGTTAGCTAAGTCTCTAGTTTGAATGGGAGTCCATTGTCCGCCTACAACACTTAAGACTCTGTACTGATTGTCATCAGCTACAGGTTCTCTAACAATAGCATTGTGGTCAGTGGCTACTTGTGTACCATCAGGCAGGGTAATGTATGTGGGCATTGTGGATATCTCAAAGCCTACATCAACGTGTTGCATAGCTTGAGTTACTGTCATATCTGCATCCATTACTTTACCTATTCTGTGCCATGCTGGTTGTCTACGTCCAAAGAATCTTTCTCCAAATATACTTGCTGGCATAATCTTATCTATCCTTTTAATTTAATTTAGTTTTTATGGTAGGTTAGGAAAACTGCCTCAGTCGATACTCTCCTTTGACCGCTAGTTTGGCTGTTCGGCTAACTTAAAATCAGACTATCAGGCCGTTTCTTTGCTCTGCAAATCGGGTCTGCCAATCCACTTAATATCCCTTAAGGATACTGGGATGGCATGGATGTATTGGTGACTAAAGCTTCAGTGAGATAACATATCTCTGCACTCACTATATCTATATGGAGTGTAAGGTCATGGATATCTCTAGTTACTTTAAGCAGTTGGTAATTCAAATACCCCAACCAGATAGAGATACCCAATAGACTACACAACCCAATACTATTCAGTAGTAGTATCATCTTCTTCTAATAACTCCTTATCCTTTAAATAGATTTCCTCATCTTCTTTATATGCTTCTACTAACGCATCAACACAATCCTGTAGTAAAAGACCTATAGGTACACTACCAATCATTTCCCATGCTATGTTCTTATATTCTTCTTCTGTTGGCATATTGTTTTATTCCTCCTGTACTTTTGATTCCTCTATACTATTTAATAACTTATCTACATTTAATTCCCTGTCATATTGTTCCCGATATAAAGCCTTGTAAAATTTTCTCTTTAGATTATATCCTACTTGTTCCCTTCCTACTTTGCTGTAGCTATAACATATCTCCCTCAACATATATATTTCAGTAGCGTCTAAGTGTACTACTACTTCTGAACTATCTTGCTCTAAGTCAGTTGTTTGTAATACTCCCAACCCTATCTTTTCTATTAGGGATATAGGAGCAGGTAATGTAGCTGAAGGAACCAACATTCTCATAGTAGTTACAGCATTAGAGAAGTCTCCCTTCTCTATAAGCATTGTCATATTATCGTCTAAAAAGAGTATCTCATTCCTAGTCATTACAATGGGGAATAGTTCTTCTTCTAGTGGTTCCCCCTCATCATCATAGTCATCTTCAAATAGAAATTCCATATGTTATGCCTCCATTTCTGAATCTCCTAAACCTCCATCTTGTTCCTTTATTCTATCTTGAACAGCCTGTCTTCTCATTCGTTTAGTATAATCTGTTTGTTTTGTTGACTGTTTAAACGCCTTATGAAACTCTTTATTCTTAGTACGCTTTTCCAACTTCTTATCTCTTTGTTTCCAATTGCTCATTAGATGAAACCCCACTTACGCAAAAGGGATTGAGGGTCTTGCTCTAAAGCTGTTAGTTGGCACTCGTTACACTTACAATCCTTTACATGGTTTAACGTCCGTTTCCTTAAGTTGAATGGCTGGCCCTGCGAACCAGCATCCTTATTGAAAAAAATCTGGTCACCCAATAGTTCATTAAATCTGTCTTTGTCGTTTGGCATTAAAATTCTCCTTTAGTTTTTTGTCTTCGGCATCCGTAGTCCTTAAGGTATGTAACACCTCTTGCATGTTCTTTACATTATACTCTACGCTTTCCAATAAGTTAAACAGTGCATCTAAGCGTTTGTCGAACTCTTTCATCTTATCTATATATTCATCATTACGTTGAATTAAATATTGCATTACCATTAGGATACTGCCACAAGTATGATTGCAAATATAAATATTGCTCTGGATAATACTTTACTAATAGCTCCTACAATTACATCAGTCCCAGTTTTATATTCTTCAGTCATATAACTCCTTCTTTAATCTATTTCTTTTAGCTTCCCGAATAACCTCTAATGCTTTTCTATTGTTTGCCAAGTGTTTTTTATACCATCCTTTTTGCTTTTTTGTTTCTCGCCGTTCCCATTTAGTATTCATTCTATTTATCCTATTAGTTTTAAAAATGTGCCACAAACAACTAATACAGCTATAAATTTAAGTGGGTCAGTAACTGCCACATCGCACCTCCGAAAATCTTTTTCTTTAGTCTGGCAGTTCTCGCTCACCTTGTCAAGCACTTTACCAAAGAACTTTTTTGCTCGTCAAGTCGGGTACGTCAATGCACATTAAATTAATATATGGTTTGTAGTATAATATATTACTATGATTAAGAGGAGCTTTAATATGTCCATTATTCGTAAACACAATCCTTTCTTTATTACTAAATATGCATTAACTACTTTCTTAGAAAAGACTAGGCCAATGGAAGATTACTTTTCTAATAAGGCCCCCATGCAATCTGACAAATTAAAAATTCGTTTATTGAATGAGGGATACCTAGAACCTAAGTGTGGTATATGTGGTGAAGAAGAATGGCGAGGTAAAGAAATACCATTACAACTAGACCATAAAAATGGTAAACATGATGATAACAGTCTTCGTAATCTAAGAGTCATATGCCCTAACTGCCATGCTCAAACCCCTTGGTATAGAATTAAGAATGAACATAAAGATGATACCTATGCTAATGAGCATAGTGAGGATGGAGGGAATAGAGAATAATCTATTCCTCCGCTCCCCATTTAAATACTACCATTGTCAGTGTTCTAAACATCTCATCTTTTATACAGGCTGGGCAATTTAATTCCCCCTGAATATAGTCTAAGTCTAGATATGGTTTATCATCAGCTATCTGTATCCTACTTCCTGCTTCCAATATCTTTAACCATTCCAGAAAATGGTTGCTGTCTAACGCAGTATCACATTTTACACAGTGTTTGATAATCATGTTTTTAGTTGTATTCATACATCTCCTAAATAATAATGTACCCACTTTTCAATACATACATCTCTGTTGAGGATTTACCCTGTCCTAATGTTACCCACTTATCTGCTTGAGGTTCATATAACTTAGGTGCTTCATCAGAGAACGCTACTACATTATAAGCATGCCCCCCTGAATAGTCAATCACTAACCCCACACAATTTATTCCTATCTTCCTATCTGTACGTGCCTTAAAACTAAATGCGAAATTATCACAATCATATTCTTCTTCTAGCCACCGCCGTTTGTTTGTCCAATCCCACTTAATCCAGTTAACGAATTCCTGTCTAGTACAAGCATATCGTTTAGTATCTAGATTAAGTTTCTTCATTCCTTCACCCAGAAACCCCGCCTTCCATAACTGGTTATGTAGCCATGAATTATCCTTCTCTACTTTAGTAGTCATTATCGGCGGGTCTATATAATCTTTCTTAAATCGCTCTAGTGTTTCAATTAACTCACCCATTCCTGAAGCTCCTTCGCACTAGGATATGTTACTGGTAATGTGCTTAAGTATTCTAGTTCCTCAGCCAATCCTGCTAACCTTCTGCATTCATCAGACTTACCCTGTGCAGCACTTATTTGAGTTTGACTTCTAAGCCATGTAGCAATTCGTTCCATAGTAAGAACCTGTTGCTCTCTACACATAGCTTCTAATTCTGTAGCATCCATTATAGCAGCTGTGGGAATTCCTTCCAGAACATCAAATATAGTTTCTATATTACGTGTCATAATACCCTCCTAATTCCTATATATTTTATTTTATTTGAGCATCCAAAAAACTTTTAATTCCTGTTATTTCTTGAGGCGTGGTGTCCTTCGACTGTCGGGAATACGAGCCATAAAGATTTTGATATAATGTTTGCATATCTTCCAAGTCCTTTTTACATTCCGCATCATTGATGAATACCTCCGATTCCTTTTTGAGTTTGCGTATAGCTATAAATAAAGCCTTACTTAGTATATACTTACCCCGGTCACTTTTCACAAATGCAATTGATTCCATTTCATTCCTCCTGACAAATATCGCTTTCTAAGATTGACCAACCCTTTAAGTATGTTTTCATTGCTCGTTGCCAAGTCTTCTCATTTTTTGGTTTATATCTTCCTGCTTTATTTACCTGTCTTATACGAGATATGATTTCTTCCGCCGTTAGCCATGAGTAGTAGGGTGTTGGCCCCCCTGCATTCTCTACTAGGTATATCTTCAAGGCATTCCTCCATAGAATTAGACTTGATAAGAATCAGCTCTAGTACCCTCCGTATGCCCTTCTTTCTCCACTAGGGAGTAATCCTGCTTTACCAATTTCTTTTAAGACATCATTGAACCCCATATGGTCTGCCATAATTGTTTTCATTTGGTCATTTGCTATGGCTAGACTTTTCTTCAGTTCAATTATTTCTGGGCCATGTTCTTCAACATCTCCCTCAATATCTCCTAGTCTATAAACTAAAACATCTACATCTTCTACCACCTCTTCTATTTTATCTATGTCTTTAATTAACTCATGTAGGTTATGTATCTCTATAGCACACTGTTTAGCTTCTGCCTGTAGTGGGGGGATATGCCCTTTGATTTCTACTACGTGTGCTTGAGCAGTGTTTAAATCACTTCTCAATGTAGTAATCCACCCGATTAGTCCAACTGCCACGATAAGTAAAGGAACGATAGTAGCGATTAAATTTAGTGGTTTCATCTTAACCTCCAAGGTAGCCATTCATTTTTAATTACGGGATACCCTTTGCTAAACCCTTTCACTGGGGGGAAGCCATAAACATCGCCATCCCACCTTCCTATACGCAATCCATATCTCTTCCCTATATCATTATACTCCTCATCAGTTAAAACATCTACATTCTTTAATCTAACCAACCCCTCTATTACATTATTATAATCTCTAATCCTTATCCACCCCTTTCCCATTCGTGGCCCATATCCCGGATAGGGCATCCATTGTGAGTACTGTATCTGCAATGGAATGGGTGTAGGTGTTGGTTCATATACCAGACACTTGTTACTTTCCACCACAGAAAATGTCGTACAGATTCCTGTAATTATAGCACACAGTAATATTATTTCGACTAGTATTAATCGAGCCATTATTCCATGACTACGACATCTTTAACATCTCCATTCCATTTTCCTTTCCACGGCCATTTAGCATCTGTATAAGCATTTGCTAACCATTCTGTACTAGGTGCTAGTGGTTGTATAACCCATGATACCCCATTGTATTTAAAGATATAACAGTATTCATATTTACTACCGGGCTTCCCACATTCCCAATTGACCCACATAGGATGGCCATCAAAGTAACCATCAAAGTAATAGTCACCAGTATAACTACTTTCCTTATGAGCCACCTTTAACCAGTATGGTGGTTCAGTAGTAGAGTAATTATTAGAAGTAGTGTTATTACTACTAGTGGTATTATTCCCTAAAAAATCAACCGTTTCCTGCAAGGAATATACTTGATTCCTTAAGTCATTAATCTCAAAATAGAATTGTTCCATAGTCCAATGAAACTCTTCCCGTAGCATATCCTCAAACTCATTGAACCTATGGTCACTTGTAGTATCAGTTTGAGTTGTAGCTAAGGCTTTTTCAACATCCTTTATCCTCCCCTCCACATTATTTTTAATACTCTGTAAATCTTTTACTAAACTATCTACCCTAGCATCTTTGATAGGTTGGTTACTAATAGAAGTAATCTTTCCCTGTAAGGTGCTAATATCATTCTGCAAAGTTCTGATAGAGTTCTTTAAGCTTGTATCATCATATGTAGTTCCCCTATCTCTCTGCAATGCTTGAATGTCACTTCTAAGGTTTCTAAGGTCATTCCTGATAGATGAATCATCATAAGGATTTTCTACTCTCGTTGTGCTTGAACTACCACTACTGCTCCCTACACTATTAAGTCTACGCTCTATATCAGATATATCAGACGTAACTGTTCTAATGCTGGCCCTTAAAGAAGAATCATCATACGATTGGGCGGGCCTAGAACTACTTCGCTCCACTGTATTTATCTGACTCTGAATAGAACCTAATGTATTCTTTATTCCTTGCACTGCCCCCTCCACAGAAGCTATCTGCATTACTAGAGAGGATATATCCACATCCCCATTAGAGTCCATCTCAATATTAGCTAAGGCGTTTAAAGAACCATCCAATTCCGCAATACGACTTCGTATATATGAATCATCATATTCCTCCCCACCAAAATCTATTCCTTCTAATCTAGTACGTAGTTCCACTAAATTAACATCTAGTTCCTGAAGCCTATCAGTTATAAAGGCATCATCATATTCCTCAGGAATGTATAGATTATCTATAGCGTTCCAGACATTAGTGTCATCATATCTTAATGGAATAGCAGCGAACCGTTCTTCCATAGATGTGTTAACTGTTTTTTGATTAGCCACTTCTGTCTTCACATTTTCAACATCAGTTTTAAAGTTAACTCCAAATGTAATTCCTCCCACCAATAGACCCACTATAGGAATGGCCCCTGTCACCAACCCCACAGTTTGTTTGATATTCATTTATATTCCTTTTAAATAACTTGGTCTAATGCATAGTCTCGACTTTCTGTTCCTGTACCTCTTTCTGTTTTTCCATAATATCTTCAAGGTCACTAAATGTCAGTGGCCTATTTGGATTTGCTTCCAATGCCCCTACTGGCCCGTAAATTCCTGAGAGCTTCCAATCCCTAGCACATATTACTTGTTCTCCAACTATAGATATCATAAAACCCCCATTTGCTATATCTGGAGATACCATTTCTACCTTCCACGGAAAACAATGATATTCCGATTCTGGTATTGGAGTTGGTTCCATCACCACTACTTTTTCTACTTCTACTATTTTTTCTACTTCAACAACTACAACCTCTGGAGTAGGGAAGGGTTCCCACGCAATCTCTTGCGGTTGGTTTCCTACCAGCCCACACCCCAATATTGTTAAAGCAGCTACTATACTTATTGCTATCAATAAGGAACCTATTACTATTCTGCTCATATTCACCTCATTTTATTACCAACACCCATATTCCAATTGCTACCAAGATATCTGCCGATGCAGCGATATACATCCCGTATAACATTAATTTTTCTGCTCTAGTCATTTTCTCATACCTCTTAATGAAATGGACATACCCAAGAAATCGTTCCACCTACCGTAATATCGCTTGCCTGAAAAGCTGGGATAAATGCTCCCACCACAACTAGAACTATTGCTATACTAAATAAACCTAATACTAAGAATTGAGTCATCTCTGTCCTAAGGACACATCCAATTTTTCTCTAGTATTAATTGATTGGGTCTTTACTTTATCCAACCAAGTCGTATCTGGTATTTCGCCCAAAGTGTAATAATACATTTTTAAATTAGTGATGCCAGCCATATATCCTCTTTGATAACCATCCGAATCTCTCAAATATGCTAATTCAGTCATCGTAGTTTTACCTAGCATCTTCTTTGCAAAGAAATTAATTATGATTCCAGCCACTACCCAAGACCCTACTAATGTTAAGAATAATGTCATTTCCCCTCCTCAGACCCTTTTATCAAGTCTAATTTTGCGTCAAATAAACTACCCCATACTTCTCTTTCAAACAAATGTGTATCACCCTCATTAATTCTTTCAAACCACTTGTCTACAGTTTCGGCTATAGATTGGCCTGTGACTGTAAAGTATACCTTAGTTATAGGATTAGGAGCTGTAAGCTTCCATAGAGTCCGTATGTCCTCTCCTTTCTCCCTACCACCTCTAAATTCAACATCCCAAGAGATATTCATTATCTCTATCATTGCTAACCTATCTGCGTTTGTTACAGCATATCCCATTAATTCCTCTCCATACCCTTTACCATTTGAGCTATTAATTCTTTAGCTGCGTCCTGTTCCTGTTCATATTCTTTATACTTTAAGGATAAGACATAATACTCTTCACCTAATGTTTCTCGTTCCTGTTCTACAGTAGCCAACTGTAATTTTAAATCATCTATTATTGTAGGCATATCAGCAAATTCTACCTCTAGTTTTTTAATCTTGGCAAGAGCTGATTCCTTACTTCGTTTCAATTCATCTGTCGTTGTCCTTAGGATATCTCGTTCTTGCTTTAATCCTTCAATCTGCCCCCGCAATTTATTAATAGTTTCTAATGCATTATTAGGAGCTGGAACAGGTTTCGGTTGTTTATTCATAGTAGACATAAGAGCCTCAAGAAACTGTTTTAATACGTTCAATATGTTCCTCCTCATTTGGGTCACGAAATTTAACTATCCCATTATATTTAGACTTGATGAAAAATTGAACTGCAACCATTGAATCAAATATTGTATGTTGTACATTTATATATCCCTCTTGACCTATTGATACTAAATACTGATTCTCAGGATACTTATGAATATACACATTAAAGATATTATGAAGACACTTAATACCTTCTTTCTTCCAACAATGATACGTAGTATCCCATTTAAAAACTATATCTGTCATACTTCTCCTTCTCTCAGTGGCTAAAGAACCCCCTAATAGTTTCGGTTAGGGGGCCTTTAGAGATAGGAATCACCCCCTTTTATTCTGGAAGTTCTATTTCATCCAAGAAGTCAATTACGGCTTGTGCCAGTTCGTCAATTTCCTGAACTACCTTATCCTTATCTGATGCAGAGATATGCCCATCTTGTGATACATGGGCTACCGTTGCTCCCACTTCTAAAAATCTATTTACTAACTCTTTGCCATTACGTTTACCTGAAAAATAATTTAATGATATTAGTGTGAAAAGATACCTACAGATTTTCATTAATCCTCCTCCCACTTTACCCAAGTTCCTTCAGGCAAATGGGGTTTAATATCTGGTGGCATGATGAATACATCTGATGGACTCATAACTTCAGTATTAGCTAATGCAACAGTTCTTTCTAACAATTCTTCCAATCCTGCTACTGGCCCAATCAAACTACCATATACTTCAAACCACCCCAACCAATTACGCAACAAGTTTCTCATCTGTTCTTCTTTGCTCATCATTCACTACTCCTAAAACTAAACATACACTATCATAATGTGCCTGACATAACCATATTTGAGTGCCTCCACAACCAAATGAAAAAACTTTTGCTGAATTGTTCTTACAATTATTCGCTTCGCACTTTCTCATCCACTCCTCCTTTTATAAAATCACTTACTTTAATTGAAGTAGATATTTTAATGGGTTGTCTAATAGGATTAGACCCACATTTTACACAATGCCCACCAATATGTCCACGCCAATTCCACCCACATGCCCCACAATTAAAATCTATAATTCCCATATGCCCTCCTATAATAAATATTTCTTGACTATTTTAAGCTTGAAAAATCCAGCAACACACACACTAAATATAGCTCCTGCGAAAAGGATAATTAATACATTTATATCTGTATGTCTTCCTGCAAGCACTAACGCAAAATCTTCAAAAAAATGGAGAATCCCTACGAATATCGAAGCTATTCCAAATTTAGCTACGCCATGTTTGTGAAATAATCCCATTAGTCCTCCTTATATTGTACTAAATATTTCCAACTTATTGGGAACATTCTAGCACAATATTCTGATATCTGTCTAGCAATTTCTTGAGTTTCTTCTTGAGCATCTGGAGTTAACCGTAAATTACACACTCTTGCAAAAGCAGCTAAAGAACCTGTCCAGTACCATTCCGTATATGTAGATAGTGGTAATACCATCCTAGCTTGTTCTGGAGCTACTCCTTGGTCAAGTAAACTTTGATACAGTTCCTTAGCAAAATCATTTAGTATTTTAATGTTAGAATCATCAAAAGCAGAGATATCCATAAAGCCAGTAGAACCCTGCTTGGCATTCACTGGCTTCCCTCTCCATTGCCCTTGAGGAACTACATATAACTCAGGCTCATAATCTACATAGCGTCTACTAACTTCATTCCAAACCAATCCTATCTGATGTTTCACTAATTGACGGGCAACAAAAATGGGCGATGAAATCCTAAATTGCAATTGGGGATGCCCGAAAGGAGTCCAATGCCCATGTTGAGCCAAGTATCGTATTAATTTTTCGTCTGAATCCTCAAACTGAGAATGTTCTTTATTGAAGGAAACTCTTGCTGCATTCACTACTGTTAAGTCTGTACCTAACGTATCTATTAACTCTACTCTCATCTTCCCTCCGTGATTGATTAAGCTTCTTCTTCCTCCTGATGTTCACATGTATCACACTCACACTCTACACAATCACATTCTCTCTTTTCCCCAAAATCTGCTTTGTCACAAGTACATTGTAGACAAGAACATTGAGGGTCTTTAGGCCATAGTTTTAATTGTACCATACATCCTCCTCACTCTTTCTCTAAAATTTTCATTCCTAACGCCCCCATTAAAGTAATACATCCAGTAGCAATTTCATTCATTCCTGCATGTATCCCATAAAAAGCAAGCCCCCCTAAGATTAGGAGGCTAACTAAAATTTGTGGGCGTATAATGGTCATCACCAGTATTTATATTTATTCCAAGGATATTGTTCGTGCTCTCGTTCATGTCTTGCCTTCTCCCTATCTACATCACTAAATCGCCTTTCACTAGTTGCAATCATATATCCTAAAACCCAACAAATGCCTAAGAAAAGGCCACTAAGGATAATCACTTCTACCATATATATAAAGCCCTCCTAATAATACTAATTGGTTATTAGTATTATACTATCGAATAACCAAAAATAGGAGGACTTTCTCATTGCATTATTGAATATTTAATATCCTTATTGATTCCAATTCATCCACCCAAATCCTTGTCCTGCTTGTCCTTGTGCCCAAGGTTTATAAGGTGCCTGTCCTAGTCTAGCCTGTTCACCTGCTTTTTTCGCATCCCCCACAGCTTGTTTTATAGGGTCTTTTTGATTATCTCTTACTGTGTCAGCAACTGCCCAACCCAGTGCATCAGCAAATCCTTGACCAATGCCTTGAGCCTCATTACCACCACCCTGTGAAACTTCTGAAGCTCCACGCAGGGCTGTATCACGAATGCCTTGCTGCACAGCTGCACCACGTTGCCTACTTGCATCAACCCTATTAGGGTCAGCTTTAAACAACTTATCTAACATTTTATATATACTTGACATCTATCCTCCAAACTGCATTATTTTCAATAAAGCTTTTTCTACACTAAATGAAGTTAATGGCCCAGCACTACGTTGTGGAATTTTATCAGTTACAGATGGGCCAGTACGTGGCCTTCGTGGATGGGCTGGTGTACCGGGTAAAAATTCCCCTGTCTTTGATTTATGGTCTTCAGGACTACTGGCTGCATCTGCGTCATGTCCATAGGGATAGCGTTGATGATAGTCTGGAACTTCTTCACTGAATCCCATTCGCACACCTCTTTTTCCCTCTTTTCCACCACCACCTCTACCTGCCCGTCCTGTAGGCTCATCTAGCCCTTGTACAGATGGCCTATCTTCTATAGTTTCTACATCATCAAATATGCCGGGTTTGTTTTGTAATTCTTCAATTTCTTCAGCCGTCATTCCAGCACTACCAGCTTTCATTAATTTCAATAAGCTTTGCTCAATGTCACCACGGCGTTTCATTTCTTTAATTTCTTTGTCTGTAGGAGTTATATACCCAGACTGCTTTTGCGGTAACCGCCCCCTATCCTCAGCAGATGCTCTAGTAGATGGGGTAGGTGGAGCTGTCATACCTTCTTCTTGCTTTATAGACAATTCTGTCTCACCTAAGTCACTAGGCATTTTACTACGTTCCCGTGTTTGGAAATTCTTAGCGGGTTTAATTCTTTCTGGCATTGGAGCATTTCTCTTTCTATCATGCTGTTGTACTTGACGATTAACATTTCTATGCGGGTCATCAAAATCACCAATTGCTTTATCATATTCAACAGGGCCTGTTGGGTTATTAGGGTCTACAAGGTGTCCTGTGCGAATCGGACTATGTTTTCCACGCCCTGTATAATCTACGTTTTGCTCTTGAGGCTTCCCCTTACGTCTAGGGTCATATTTATGTCCGCCACCTCCTGTACCCTTACTCAATTCCTTTTTTAATAAAGGCAAAGACTTTTTCATATCTGCTAATATCTCTAAGGTTTTATCAAAGTCATTCTTAATTTCCATATTACGCTCCCATTTCTATTGAAGATTAAACATTTTAGCGAGTATCCTAGCTTTCTTTAATGAGTGTTCAAGCCCTGTATCATAATCCGGTTCAATTGGAGGCAGCAAAGGATTCTTCTTACCAGTACCCCATTGCTTTGGAGGAGGATTAAAGGGGCCAGAAGGACTTGGCGTAGGAACTCTAGAAGGAGAAACTTTCCTACCTGTACCACCTGTACTGCCAAATTCGCTCCCACCCATAGGTGCATTGTCTCCCCCATAGGGTAGAGTCTCTTGAGGTGTCATAGGTTTATTTCCGCTACCCGCAGGAACAAAAGCATTACCTGCTGGAGCTTTAGCATGGTGAGCAGCATATTCACCTACTTGCCGATGTATGTCATCTGCTAGATGTGCATACTTAGGATTAATTACGTAATCCCAATCTTTACCATGCCCATCCCAAAAATCATTAGCATGTAACGTATCATTTAACTTACCACCCACATGTTTACCATAACGTACATTAAAGATAGCATCGCCACCATGTTGATTCCATCCTAAGCGTTGTAAGTTTTCTAAGAAATCTCCATGAGTAGCATGTCCTCTTCGTTGAATCTCATCATTATGTGCTTGGAAGTCCGCATGGTGTTCGTCCCAACTCTTAGTGCGTCCAGCAGCACCACCGGGCATAACAAAATTCCCAGCCATAGTTTTATCTTGTTGGTGTTCTTCCTTGGTACGTCCTCGCCGTAAAAGAATATCTCTTGTATCTTGAGCAACTTTACCTTTATTTCTTTGGAAAGCACGGGCTGCTCGTTGTAAGGGACTTTTACGTCTAGCTGAGTCAGCTCTTCCCTGTTCCTTACGTTCTGACTCCCGAAGAGCTTGTTGTCTTGCTCTGTTATCAGCCTCCCATTTGCTACCACCGGGTAGATTGCTTGCACGTTCACTCTCTAAATGTGCCACATGTTTAGCATGTAACCTTTGATATTCCTTCTCATGTCTCCCATCTGCAACAGAAGGATTCAATGACCCATCTGCAATCTTACCTCGCCTATTTGCTACAAACTCTCTAAAGGCAGGGCCACTAGTTCCATGTACGTCCATTGCCTCGTTAATGTGGTTCCGTTCATTCCTCTCTTGTTTTTCTTTTTCCCAAGCCTCATCCCTTGAGGCTGGAGAAAATTGTTGCCACCATTTAGCCCTACCGGATGACTGTGGTGCTTCCGCCTCTGGTGTTCTAGCCCTCCTAAATTCATCTTGAGCTTGTCGCCCTCTGCTTATACGCTGTTCCCGGGTGGCGGTGGGCCTCCGTAAATTCGCCCTACGAGCATCTGCCTCAGCCCTTGCAATCTCTTCAAGATGGGGGGGAAGACCTGAACCTGTCCTCGTTGTAGATTCAGGGCGTGGCCTATGTCGTTGTCTTGCAGGAACAGGTGACCTTGGTGTAGGCCATCTGGATTTAGTAGGCCCACTCTGCAACCTACCTGTATCTGGATTTCTTTGGAAGGCGGGGTCTTCCCTAAACCTACGGAACCTTTCCCCAATCCGTCTAGCCAACGAAGGTCTTTGAGGTCTTCTTTTTGGTGCTTTTTCTAAAAAGACATCTCCCATTTTCTGTACAGCGTCACCTGACTTACGATTCTTAGCTTTAGCAGATTGATGATAATCTGGCGAATCCTCATCAAGCTTTTCACCCAAGTCTTGTCCAGCCTCATTAACAACCCAAGGTGGACGTATCTTGATAGGTTTCCCATCATCATCAGTTTCAGTTTCTATAACAGGATTATAACGTGCTGACTCAGCAGGTTGTTCTGAAGGGAACCCATACTCTCTTAATAACTGATGGTGTTCAGCTTCACGGCCAGCAAAATTTTGAAGTGTTGCTAAAGATTCTTTAGATTGTAATGGGTCTTTAGCAGTTTCGGCTTTAGACATCCACATATCAAATGATTTTTTAAAGTCTACTTTATTATTATGTCTCATAACTAACACTACCTTTTTTGGTTCGGGAGCTGTATCAACCATTAATGTTCTAGGAGCAAAAATCTTACACCAATCGCCCGGTTGAATATCACCAGATACTGTATCACATGTTTTATCTTCAGCATTAAAGAATTTACAATGCCCACAGTTTTCACCACGCATTGATTCTTCTTCAGTAGCATCTCTATAGTCACATTGGTCTTTATCTATTTTCCCCGTTTGAGGCATTTCAGCTTTAAGAAGTTCAAAGCCAGCTTGTTGATTCACGCCTTTCTCACATACTGTTACTTCAGCTAATTCCATATCATCTACTTGCATATACGGAACCAATCCTTTCTGCATATTTTGTACTTTAAGAGCAGAACCAGCGATGCTATAGGATTTTAATCTACCTTCATTAATCTCTTTCATTACCTTTTCAGAAATTTTGGTATCATCCCTTAATTCACATATAAAGAATAATCCTTTATCGTCAACACCACTTTTAAATATCTGCCCACCCTTTGTAATATAGGCTGGCAAAGCCCACCCAACTTGAACATCAGAATGTAATACCATAGCATTACGAGTTCTAAAATTATCCATGAATTTAGCAAATGCTTTCTTTAAAGCATCAGTAGTAATTAAATGCCCCTCTCTATCAATTAAGGATACAGAAGCGGGGCCACCAACAACCATAGGTTCATCATCCCCTAAACCTGTAGCAGCTTCAGTATACTGCCTATTCTCAGGAAATGCTCTAGCCAATGTTAATTTCTCAGCCTTGGAAGCAATACCAGCTTTGAAGAGTCGTGCAAATTCCTCTAGAGCATCACCAATATCTTGCACAGTAACTTGCCCACTATCAGCTTTTTCTAGCCAAGTGATACCTTCAAAGGGAGCCATTGCCATTTGTTTTGTTGATATCATTATCCTTGATGTACTCCCCATAATACGCCATATACCTGAGTGCTTGCCCCAGACGCTAACGCAGAAATATTTACCTGTACATCAATAGGCCAATTAGTTTCCCACGTTTCTCCAGCTTTTAATAGCACTCCTGTAGTGGCACTAGCAGTAGTGTCTAATGCTATATATACTGTATTACTACCGTGCCCATTCTTCAATTTAAATCCCCGCACCACAGCTAACCCTGCTCTACGTTTAGATTCAGAAGCGTGAGCTGTTCCAAACCATTCATAATGCAACCCTTGTGCCCCATCCACATAGTCAGATACGAAACCATCTTTACGCTGTTCTACCATAAACTTATCTACATAAAAGTCAATATTATGTTGAGCCACACTAATAACAGCAACTCTATAAGTCTGGGTAAGACGTTCAGCTAACTCATATCCAACACTGATTTTCGCAAAAGAAGTTGTAAGAGAATGCGTAGCACTCGATGCTAACGCAACACCATCGCTATCTTGAATTTCTATTTTCACATCACCAGAAGCAGAAGCTCCCCTAACCTCACATTGTGCTACAAGAGAACTACCTTCAGGATGTCCCACTGTAGTAACAGACCAATAAAAGCCTTCACCAGCAGCAGAATTAGCGGGATTAACTAAAAGAGAATTTGACCCTGTGGCAGCTTGGGCACTACTTTGTGATATAGCAGAACCAGAAGCTGTAAAATCAGTTAGTGTGTTAACCTCAAAAGATGGATTCTTTACCAAGTTAACGGAAGGGACACCCCTATCCACTGTAAATAAATCAACTGCTGAAGTTCCTACACTAACATCAATAGGTGCATACTTTGTCCAAACATGTACGCTTGTTCTAGTACTTGGGTCAATCTCCCATGAGGGCCATACCTCAGGAAAATGTTGTGAATTCATAAACCACTCCTACCTATTTGAAAACCAAGTCATCATGGCAAATAAGCTTCCTAAAACCATTCCTGTATGCATGAAGATTAAACTTAATACTACAAAAGCTGACTTAACACCATAGACTTTAGTTCTCCAATGTTTTAATTCATCTAACTCATCACTAACCTTCTCCACTCTATTACAAATGTTCTCGTTTAGCTTGGTTTGACTATCTATATACGAATCTAGCCGTTCCATATAAACGGCTAATTTAATATCTAAATCATCTCCAACTTGCATTGGCATGATATCTACCTACCAAATGCTAGTACTCGCACTACTACAGCAGACACATTCGTGGTATTTGCTACTTCGTCTAGGATGGCTCCATCTGCTCCAGCTTCATATAATACTATCTTAGAATTAGTGTAATCATACTGAGCCACATAACCACTATTTTCCATTGACAAGGCTATGAAATGAATTGATTCCAAACCTAATGTAGTAGCTGTCAATGTTTCCCCGCCAGTAGCATAACTGCTGTCAAAGGTAGCGGTTTTAATGACGTATTTATTATTTCCGGGAACACCAGCCATATCTGAAGCGTTGCCGGGAACTGCAATTGTCAAGGCCATAATTTTTCTCCTTAATGTAGAAGTATGCTAAGATGAAAAAGGGTAGGAGCCTTGAGGCCCCCACCCTTTCTAATCAGTGGACTAGGCGTTTAGGTCAGCTATTTTAGCTTGTACCCAAATATTCTTGCATCGCATTTCACCCATTGTATAGAGGAGGCCCCTGACAACTAACGCATTAGCTGCGAAGTAGTCACGGTTTTCTACGTACTGAGTGGGCTGTGCAATAGCCATTTCTATGTAGTCAGTATCCAATACATAGATATTGGAACCTAATACAGTAGAACTAGAGGATACGGATTTAGGCACATCAGCATCTGGAAGGATGGGTATGCCCATATATGTGGCCAGTACCAAACCAGTTCTGGTTCCGGGGAATGTCCGTTCAGAACCTACACCAACTTGATATTCCTCTTGACCCATATATCGTTGCTGAGAATTGAGCAGTCTTTCTAATTTGAAATACTGGTCATGTCCCATTAGAATTATCTTTGGTTCCCCACCATTTTCACGAATCTTCTGGATAGCAGTATCAATTAGATTCAATGATAGGTCACGGCCTACGCCAGCATTATGGTCTACGTTAGCAGCAGCATTCCAAGCTCCAGCAGTTCTTCCGCCTAAAGTCAAGTCGAAAGCTCTGGTTCGTGCAGCACCGCCACCGACTGCCATACCATCTTCAGCAACCATATCGTCCAAAGATGAGAATCCAGCACGGCTATAAACGTAAGCAATGTCACCAACGGCCCAATCGGGGCTGGAAGTATCAACAGTTACTGTTCCAGCACTATGGGCGGTAAGGCTACCACCGCCGACAGTAACACCAGAGGTCAAGTCATGTGCTGACCCACTGGCATCGTAACGGGCAATTTCATCACCCAATTTGAAATGTTTAGAAATAGCACTGGTTGAACCAAATACTGCTGTGGTAGCACTACCACCAGAAGCTCTGGCTGCACCTAGTGCAAGAAGTTCTTCATTTATTTCTTTAATGTGGTCTAGCTGGGCATTTTCGTTTTCCAAAGCCAGCACATCTCCGACACCACCTTCTAATTGAGCAGTAAAGACGGACTTTACTGACGCACCGAAAGTTGTTGAAACGATACGAGGCAAGCTCGATACCGTCTGAATGTCGGAAATATCCACGGTTGGGATGTTACCAGTTTCAGTAACTGGGCGGGAGCGTCCTGAACCACGGTCAGTACGTACACGCCAACCAGCCGTATTGCCCCATACTACACGGGGTACCGCATTAAAGAAACGAGTCTGGTTATTTAAAGCTTGCCAGACTTTCCGTCCGTAGGTAGTATTAAAGATACCAGTGGCAGTATCAACCGTAAACGGCGTACCGATACCTGCACCAGCTTTCTTCATAAAACCGGGGCCGAAAACGCTCTGGTAAAGCCCTCTTTGTGACTGAGCAATATACTCAGCTAATGATGGATTAGCCATAATCGTTTCTCCTTAGTAAATTAATTTTAGTATCCTAACAATTCCCGTGGAACACCATCAGTGTCACCTGAATCTACCTGTTCCTGTAGTCTACGCAATTCCCCATAAGACATTTGCATCATCTGGTCAACAGTATCTTCTGGGTTAGATGAGGATTTACGTATAGGTTCAGCACCATCGACTCCTAAGGAATCGCCATATTGAATTAGCTGTGGTTTATTCAAACCATTTTCTTCACGGAAACCCATTTTCCGTAGACGTTGTTCAGTTTCATCTTGAATCATTTTCTGAACATTGTGCTTTTTAGAAGCAACCATCTTTTGAAGATTAGCTATTTGTTTTTGCATGTTTTGAACTTCTTCATCCTCGTCTTCTTCTTCAGGATACTCTTCTTCATCATCATCTTTGGCCATTCCATACCCGCCTTTGTCTGCAAAGGGATTCCCTCTCTCTTCTCTTTCCTCATCATCATCATCGGCATCGTCATCTTCCAAACTTTCCTTCAACAATTCCAACTGTTTCTGCATAGCCTGAATTGTGCGATTCGCATTCTCAGTCTTGCTGTCTATGGTGACTGCTTTTTCTGCAGCATCATGTCCAGCTGGCATACTCTTGGCTTTCACCGTAGTTTCGCTGCCCCACTGAGCCGTGTCCGCTTTAATTAGGCCATATACTTCTCCAGCCACAGCTTTAATGATTTCCTGCTTTTCTAATTCATCCTCTTGCTCCTGAGACAATTCAAATTCTTCCTCTTCCGCTTTCGTTAGTCGAGAGTCCATCTTTTGCAACACCTCGGCAACGGCAGCTAGAGCAAGGTTACTTCCCTCAATCTGCTTTTCCAACCGTTCTATCATATCCGAATCAGCCATAATAATCCTCCATTCGTCTATATTTTGCCAAGGAAGTTGGTCTAAGCCACCTCCGACTCCCAAAAGCGTAAAAAGGTACGATTTTCGTACTATGTTATTATACTAAATATTCTGAAAAACTTTTAAGAATCTTCAGCAAGTTCTAAAACATCGTCTTCAAATGTCAATTTTAGCATCTCATTTCTAAAATCATACAGCGGAACTTGAGCAAGTTTCTTTAATTTTTCACATTGAGTGCCTTCAGGCATTGCAGCCTCTACTAAATCCAATACTCTACCCACCATTCTTGAATGTTTTGCTATTATATACTCCTGTAATGGGGTTACTTTACTTGCGTCCATATCTCCTCCTATCAACCTTTTAAATTAAAGTTTCTCTAAGCACTTTTCCACCCATGTTGTAAGAGCTGCATCCACCTTTTTCTTCCCCTGACTATCTTGGTCAAGAGCTTGTATTAACTCTTTTACAGTTGGGCTAGGAACTGTCTGTGTATATCCTGCAACATTAAACACCCCAGTTTTAGTACGTCTTTGTCTAGGAGCCACCTGCCTCTGTTTAGGTCGAAGCAATAAAGAATCTAATTTATCACCGCTTTCTACCGTAAAAGACAATTTCAATCCATTAGGGGTTGTAATTATCTGAATATTGTCAACACCAACAGCCTGTTTAAGCATATCCAAAGTCTCCGTATTTGAAAAAGCCTTGGTAAATTTTTCTTGTATCATGTCCTGTAAAACGTCCATACATTACTCCATTACTTTAATGCCAATTCCAGCTTTTTCTAACATGTGTACACTCTGTGTATGAGCGTATGTTTCAGCTGCGACAATTCTTTCAACACTACTATTGGCTATCATCTTAGCACAAGAAAAACAGGGCATAACGGTTAAATATGCTGTTAAAACATCATCAGAACGTAACTGTAGAAAAGCATTTACTTCTGCATGAATAGCTTCACAAGCATCTAATCCTTGACCTGTTTCATACTCTGCTCCGGGACAGGGACTATCAACACAATGCTTAAATCCTGAAGGAACTCCATTATATCCCGTAGCTACAATGTGTTGTTTAGAATCTACTAATACACATCCTACCTTACGTCTAGGACATGTAGCCCTTGTTGCTACCATCTGAGCAATATCTAAAAAATATCTATCTTTATGCTGTTGACTTTCCTTCCTTTTCTGAACTTGGAATGCTGTCACTCTGTGCCTCCATCTCTAATGCTTTGGCCTGTATCTTCTTATTGGTTATCTTTTCTCCTTCTTTAAACCCCCACCGTTTTCGTAATTTAGACCGATTATTTAATTCGGTTTTGATGACTTGTAATTCTTCTGAGCTTAATTCTCCTAGATAGCCGGGGTCTAAAATCTTAGCTGGATACCCTGTTTTCTCTGTAAAAGTTCTTGTCCGTCTACCCATGTTATCCCCCTAAAAACTTTCTAGGCTTTCCTCCCCTTCTCTGCATCCCATTATTCGACATACGCCATTTAGTTTCTTGTACCGCCTTCTTTCTAATACCTGTAGCATCTGCGTTTCGTCTAATTGTTAAAACAATAATGGTACCACATTCAAAACAACTTAAATCCCCATCTTGATTCAAATACATATGCCCATTGCATTTTCTACACACATTATTAGACAGCATCTATTTCATCCATCAATGCTAAAAATAGTGGATGCGTTTCTCCCTTTTCTATATGTCTCTGCTTACGTGCTTTAAGGGCTTGCAAAGCCTCGATAACTCTCGCACTTTCAGATTCTTCTAGCGTTTCCTGTTCATCGGAAGGAATCTCATCCCCTTCTTCTGAACGCCTGTATTCCCCTCTTTCACTTCCACTACCCCACTGTTTCGTTATTTGAGAAGCAGCTGCGGACGCAACACCCAATGGCTGTTCCACGCCAGCATCCTCATCATCCATATATTTCTTGACCCGCTTAGTAACATCATTCATTTTTACGTCTTGTGTTTCTACTTTATTGGGGTCTTTTTGACGTTCTATAAAAGGTTTTTGAGGCTGACTAGCAATATCCCCAGACTCCAAATTCTGGTCAGGTTGGGGAGCAATATTAGTAAAGCCTCCTACTCCCGCTTTCTGTACTGTAGAATTATGCCCATTCCAATCCACCGCTTTAGGTATCACTTGCATAGAAATGCTTGGGTCTTCATCCTGTGGTTTAGTGGCCTGAGTAGACATATCCATACGACTATCTAATCCTGACATACTAGAATTGGGTTCGTTAGCCTTACCTATTTCTCTATCAGCCCCCAATTTTTTATAGTCTATTCGCATAGGATTATTCTGAGGATTGTGGGCTACTTCTTGTCCCATCCCATCAACCCTCTTATTAACAGCTTTTTTCATAGTTGGAGAATAATCTTCTAGAAAATCTTCTAATCGTTCAACTCCAGATTTATGCTTCTTTCCTAACAAGGTTCTTCGTTTTTTGTCTGCTCGTTTTTTGTTTTTTCGGGCGTGTTTTTTGGCACCATGTCCTCCGTGAGTTCTAGTAAAGATGCCTGAATTTGAGGAGGTAAATACCACTCCATTAAGGCCATCAATGCCATCACCTTCGGCACCCCCACCCTCATCCTTTTCAATATATCCCGCAGCATATGCAGCTTTTGCAACCTCCTCAGCTTTTATACGAGAGTCAAAGGGGCCTTTACTACCCCAATACCATTTATCCCCACGCTTAGAAATTGGCATGACTCCCTCCTTCTTCTTCATCCTCTTCTCGATAATTACCTACTTGAGTTGGATTCGGTTTAATACCGGGATTTACTGAAGGCCCTTTATTCATAATTGCTGGCCCTTGCCCAAAATTGGCCTTCTCTATATGAGTAACTCCTAGAGGATTTAAGTCCGCTACAAAGTCTACACCATCTTGAGCAAACCACATCTTAGTCCCTAAATCATTTACTTCTTTGATTAAAGGAGATTTATATCCCTTATCAAATAAATCTTGCATCCAACTTTTTCCTTCAGCCCGTGCATCAGCAATCTCGTCTATATTATCTTCATCTAATGGAGACTTGTCATGCCAATTTGGAGTTACACCAGCAAATCTACCACCAAATTTTTTAGCATCTTTTTCCAAACTCATCTGCTGTAAGGGTACAGGCGGTTGAGGTTCCGCTCCTGCTCCTTCACCACCTCCGGGAGCTGGGCCAACTCTACCGGGAGCTGGATTTACTCCCGGAGGCCCACCTTGCATTTGAGCTTGTTGTTGTTGCATCATATCCATTTGTTGTTGCTGTTGTTCTAATCCCAGAGCCATTTGTTCACCCTGCATCTGTATCATTGGTACTGGCTTACCAAATACTAAGAATTCAGCCTCATCCAAAGGTACTCCATTATCCTTTAATCGAACATCAAAACCTAAAGCAATATATTGATTAACAACTTGGGCACGTTGTTGAGAGAAACTAATTCTAGTTGCTTCAGCCTTTTCTTCAGGATTGGGGAGCCTTAACGCCCAATCAGTTATTCCAAATGCCTCTAATAATTGGGGAAATACTTTCTCATGGAATAACCTTTGGTCACCTTCTACAACCCTACTCATTACTACTAACTGTTGAGTCTGTGTAGACAAACCACCAAAGGCTTCAGGGGCACCTTGCCAAGCAGGAGTTACGCCCCAAATAGCTGCTATACGTTCCCTAATCTCTGCTCTTACTGGCAAGTAATCCATTTCTTGAAGCGTGTGATATAGACGTACCATGTCTACCCGCCCCCTATTTTGCCTAGAAGAAACAGCTACCATCGGTACATAGTTAGGGTCAAGTCTTGTTTGAGCAGCAATATGCTGTCTTTCCCTACGTAATGACTCAGGGTCATCAGTAAACACCATCATCATAGAAGCGGGCATTTTTCGTTCAAAGAAGTATCTATATAAATTTTTATCCATTCCTATTAAGGTTAGTGCCTTTTCAAACACAGTTAAAATAGGACTCCATCCATATGTTTCAGATGGGGAAAACTTCGATATATGAATTACTTCACCATCAAACAAAAATAAATGTTGATTCCTATGATAATATTTATACATAACAGGCATACAATCTAATTTACATTTATCATCTTCGCACTGTTTAGGTTCCTCTAAAATCTTCTCTCTATGAATCGGACACATGAAGTGAGCATTTTTAGGGAGTCCAGCAGCATCTAAATCAAATTCCACTAATGCGGGATTCAATCTACGAATCTCTTTTACCTTAGACCTGACCGATTTCCCATCAATATCTTTATATTCTTTAACTAAATATAAGAAAGAATCGTCAATACAATTCACATCAAAATGGAATTGCTTCAACACTTCTTCCAAAGATTGGTCGAAAATATTACAATCAGCCATGAAGTCAGTGAATTTCTCTTTCTGAGATGCATCTGGATTTTCTACTAGAGGTACCCATTCTACACCCTTCCGAAAAACTTCGGCAGTAATATGGTGTAGAGGTGCCCTAATTTCTTCAACAGACATTGCCAACATTTGTAAATCCATAACAAGTTGTTGACGATACGCCATTTGATGGCGTACCCAAGTATTAACTACATGGTCAAGCCCAATAGTAGGGGCTGTACCTGTTTCCCCAGATGATTTCATTAACTCTAAAAAGTTAATTTGCTCATTCATATTAATCATGGTTTGAGCTAATTTAGGTACCTCAGGTAGATATTCAGATAATCTCATACATTATTCCTTTGTCAGACGTTCTAAATCTGACATACTAGTGAGTTTCAACAATGTTTGCATAGCCATTTCTTTCAATTCAAACCCTTCTGACCTATGCGGACTTTGTTTAGCTGCTTGCAATTGTTCTTCTAAATCTAGAATTTGTTTTTTCAATTCTAAATTATCCTCATCCTTAGTCAATATATCTCGCTCTAATGTAGCATGTTCACTAAAAGAAGCATTTTGCAATACCCCTAATCTAGCTCCCTCTTTAATTAAAGCTATAAAAGCCCCTTCAGTAATAATACTTACTCCGGGGCAATCATCAGGAATTTCATCATCTGGCCCCAAATCCATTAAAGATTCATGCCAAGTATCTAAAATTCTCCATGTTTGGGTTGTCTCATCCCTATGGGCAACATACTGAACATCACGTTCTTTCAAAAACATTCCTACCATACTAACCTCCACTATACTATTATACTTTAAAATATGAATTTTTTACGAAATCTTACACGCACTCCATCCACAAGTCTTACATGTTTCACATCCACTCTCTTGAATAATCATAGGATTCGCACATCCACACTCAGCCTCTAAGTCAAATAACGACAATTGTTTATTGGCTCGATGCCCATTTACCAACACTTCCTTATTGCGACTCCCATTCCTATACACAGTAATTCCCTTACAACCATTCTGCCACGCCATTAAATATGAATCTTGCACATCCTCAACAGAAGCATCAGAAGAAAAATTAATAGTTTTAGAAATACCCGAATCTACATGTTGCTGGAACGTGGCTTGCATTAATACATGAGCTTCAGGACTAATTTCAGGAGCTGTAACATACACATTCTTTACCCAATTAGGTACCTCAGGTCTATCCTTTAACAGTCCCCCCTCTGATAAATAAGTCATTAATGCCTCAGAATAAAACCCATGTTCTTTTGCATCTTTTTCAAATTGTTCATTAGCGTAATACAAAGTCTGGCCTTCTAGGATATTCTGTTTCCTCCACGCCAATGCAAAAAGAGGCTCAATCCCACTAGCACACCCAGCAATCATAGAAATAGTTCCAGTAGGAGCAACCGTTAAACGGCAAGCATTACGAAAATTTTCATGTACTTTATAATGACTCTCTTCCCATGCAGGGAAAGCCCCTCTAATAGCCCCCAACGCCAAAGATTCAGCCGAAGCAATAGTATTAACTAATTGCATAACCTCATCCCCAACTTCCCTAGCCAAAGTGGAATTATAGGGAACACGTAATTTAACCAGTAAATCAGCAAATCCCATCACGCCCAAACCAATCTTACGAGTAGCTTTGGTCATCTTAGCAATTTCTGGAATACTGTAATCATTGGCATCAATAACATTATCTAAAAAGCGGACAGCTGTACGAATAACACGCATTAACGCTTCCCAATCAATACTATTCTTCCAACCCCCACTCCCATCTATAAAGAACTTGGACAAATTAATAGACCCTAAATTGCAACTTTCATAGCCTAACAAGGGTTGTTCCCCACATGGATTAGTTGCAATCATATCCCCATACTTATCTCTAACTTTATTATCATCATTAATTCTATCTATAAAAACCATACCCGGTTCTCCATTTCTCCACGCCCCATCAATAATATCGTTAAATAATTCTCTCGCAGACTCCCAACACACAACCTCGTCTGAGTTAGGGTCTATTAATGGATGATACCCACCTTCAATAACCTTCTGCATAAAAGCATTATCTACCGCCACAGAAATATTGAAATTGTGGATATCTCCTTCCACATGCTTGCATTCAATAAATTCTCTAATGTCAGGATGGTATACGGACATTACAGCCATGTTTGCCCCATCTCTCTTACCCCCCTGAGTTATCATACTAGAAATACGAGAAAGGGTTTTTAGAACTTCAATAGGCCCACAAGCCTTCCCATGTGTTGTCTCAATTCTAGAACCTCTAGGCCGAATTTTAGATAACGCAAAACCTGTGCCACCACCGAATTTCTGCACCATTGCAGCATCCGTAGCTGATTTCATAATGCCTTCCATACTGTCTTCTAAAGGTAATACAAAGCAAGCACTTAAAGTACCCTCTTCGGTTCCAGCATTCATTAATGTAGGTGAATTTGGTAAGAATTCTAAATTATACATCATGTTAAAAAAGTCTTCTTCTAATTGAAGTACGTCTTTCGGCAAAGTTTCATATTGATGTTCAACCTGTGCCAAAGCATGAGCCACCCGTCTAAAAAGACCAATGGTATCTTCTAAAGGATTCCCTTCCTTATCTTTTAAGTAGTACCGATGTGCCAAAATAGTCTCAGCCTGTTCAGAAATATGTGTTGCTAACAATTCTTTTTACCCCCTATGTCCACAAAATATGCAAAGTTTTCTTTCTGGTACCCAAAATTCATGCTTACAAGCAAATTCCTGACAATTAGGATTTGGTTTGTCTGCCATTGTTAATTCAGGATTTGTTGTCCTCCCAAAATCAAATTTAATATTTCCGGGAAACCACATTTCCTGAGGGTCTTCACCCATCTCATTAACATCAGCTAATGCTTGCTCTCCTGACCTAGAGGCCATATCAGGCTCAATTATTTCAAACAAGTTCCCCACATCGGTAACCCCATGAATTTCACTTTCATGCAAAGCTAATAAAGCCATTGCAATAGAAAAGAAGGCATCTCCATGTCCTTGTGGAGTTTCAGGAGCTTTTAACTCATTATTCACTGACAGAATTTGTCCTGTCTGTCTAGCATCCCTAAAAAGTTTTAAGCGTCCAGAATGCACATACTCTTCAAAAATTTGAGCCATCGTATTCTTAGATTTAAGGGTAAAGGACATGGGCCACCAGACACTATCCAATCCCCTATCTTCTAGTTCCCCCCTTGTATTATCTATATATCCTTTTTCAATATCAAAATTATCCACAATCTCATTCAGATATTCTATTTGAGCCGTATAATTCCAACCGTCTAACCATGATTGATGTACTTGAATTACAGAATTTCCTTCCTTCTTAAAGATAACCAAATGAGAAGGGTGTCGCTTCTTACCTACGTCAAATCCTGCATAAAGTCTTGCGTTTTCAGGCTTATGGTATTTCCTATGAGCCGAAAAGTTTCGTACATTCTCATCCTCACAATTAGTAATATCTGTCTCCTCAAAATATGATTCTGTTGTAAAGTGGGGTTGCAGTAAAAACTCTGAAGCAAATGATTTAGGTCTAGCTCTTTGTTGTTGTAGCAACCACTCTTCACTATATAACTCAGGCATTAATACTCTACGTCCCGGAACAGGGTCAAGAGCTGGTAATACCCTACTAAAGAATCTATCATCTTCTTGCAACTTTGTCAACAAGTCACCCGGCATCATTGGCGTACCTAATACAATAATGGGAACGCCCTTTAAAGGAATAAACATACTCTCTGTTAAGAAATGGTCTTCTACCTTAGTAACCTGTCCAATATTCAAGGGATTCTCAGGGTCACGCAAAACGTCATCTGCAATCAATGCTCCATTAACATGCATACCCCGTTTAAATGAAAAAAGACCGCCATGTCTTATATCCATAGGTTTCTTATTAATATAATAACGAGCAGAAAAATCCGCTTTGGGAGAACGATTTACCATCCACTCAGTTAAAATAGGATTCCTAGAAATGGTTTTATTAATTTCAGAGATATGATATTTCGCCATTGAATCACTATAAGATAGATACAGTACCGCAGCATCTCTAGGGGATTTTAACAACCGCCACACACTGAAAGCATGCCCAAGCAAAGTACTCTTAAAATGGAAGCGAGGAAGCACCGCACAATAATTTAACCCACTCTCCAAACAATGCTCAATGTCTTCAGCCACCTGAGCCACATGCCACGCATTAAAATATTCTGGATGCTCAAAACTTAAAGCCCACACATTAACGAGAAAGTTATGGAAACTGCCCACCTCCAGAGTAGACTTACTGGCTGTTAATCCCTCTGATAATCTATCGAAAGCATCTGAAAATGTGGTAACCTTAGGTTCTGTTGTCATAGTATTGAATTCTCCTCTGCATGAATAAGGCCCTTAAGTTTAACCGCTACTCTACGTAGAACCTCTTCATCTGTAATTTCATCTACCAATACTGCTAACACACTCTGCACAAACTGGAGATTAATAAGTCCCTCCATTACCTGTCGTTCCCCCCTAATCCCCAAATCCAAAGCTTTAGCAGCATCAGAAGCCCTATCAAATTGTAATAAATCTAATTCGTGGGATGCCTTATGACGTAATTTACCATAGTCATCCCAATGTTCTTGTTGGATACGATTGATGCGTTGTCCTTCAGTTTCTTGAATATTCGCCAAAGCATTAGCATAATGTTCTTTTTTCTTCAAATCCCAATCGTCCTGCTTAATCCATGCATATACAGTAGACTGAGTTACATCATTACTAAATTCAGTTCTTAAAGACTCTGCAATATCTTTAGAGGAGTGGCCCTGTAAGTATAACTCCAAGGCCCTCTCCTTTACGTCTAACGGAAATGTTTTAGGCATAACCTCTCCTACACATTATATTCTTTAATATTGGGTTTTACAATACCTCTACGTGGAGCTTTATCTGACCTATCCCACCTATCGGGAATTTCAAAACTCGCATCAGAAGGATGTTGAGAATCTATATTACCACCATAAGGTGTACCATCAGATTGAAGTAGTCCAGCAAAGTCCATATGCCCTGTTTTACGTACAGCAGAAGTAAAGCACTCTGGTTTATCCCCATTATATTTAACCCCTATCTCCCCCCTTGTACACAACCCTCTCCACACGCCCGCATCTTTTCCTAATGGTTGATAACCTCGCTTATTTAAAAGCTTACCAGTAGTTCGTTGAGTATCTGACTCCTGCACATTATATTTACAACCAAAATAATCACACCACACCACTACCCCATATTTCTCCCTAAATTCTTCAGCCGTCATACCTTTAGGTATTTTATCTTTATACTCCGCACTTACGTCAGTCTGCCCTTTCATATAAAATGTTAAACTCATATATCCTCTCCTAATTCATTATATCTACCCCACAAAGCTACACATGCTGCATCAGCCCAATCTTGCTCCTTAAAATCTGCTTTCCAAAAAATCTGAGCAAACTCAGCAATTTGTTTCTTTGATACATTTCCTCGCTCTAAAACATATTTCTTCCACTTAGTATTTTCAATTAAATCTGGAGTCAACTCTTGTAAATAACAAGCAAAGTATACTGCATAAATAACAGCAGACAATTGAATAGTCGTTCTAGGATTTTGAATAAATAACGGAGCTTCTATAGCCACCGTTAAATCAGAATATGTATGTTTTATTTTACCTAAATCTTCCAAAAAACTTTTAGAATTTGCGAGGAATCTGGTATGAAAATCAGAAGATGGGGAACTCCATTTGAATTTTTCTATGAAAATGCCTTCATCATCTATAATCACACCATGTATTGCTTTAGTTGAACAGTCCAGCCCTAAAAAATAACGCTTATCCATACGCACTAATGGGAGATGTTCTCAAAGCTACTACCCTAGATACTGCATTAAATGCAGATGTGTAAGCAGTTAATAGCCCTTTAACTTTAGTGTGAAGAACTTCCTGCTCAATTACTGACTGCTTCAATTCCCATAGTTCAGGAAATTCTTCTAGAACAGCTCCTCGTACCTCCTCTCTAGTTAATTTCTTTTTGCCCTCATCCTCTCTACCAGAATTAACCCTATAACTTGCTTTAGCATACCCCTCATCAAAATAGGATTCTAATGCAGTTTTTTTCGCTTCCACATCTGCTACCTGACATTCTAAATATGCTTTGTATCCTCCATAAACAGATAGAAATTCCTCTAACGCTCGTCTATCTGCATCCATTAAATTTGCAAAATCTAACGAGGGTTCAGCATCCAAGTTCATAGTAAATCGTGGAACTACTAAATCTGCTAAATACTCCTCAGCCTTTCCCAACACTTTACTTGTAATACCTTTTTCCATATTACCCTCCATAATTTCGACAATTACACCACTGAGGCCCTGTACATCGTGATGGTGGTTCCAACATCGACATTACATCTGAACACTTCTTCTTAATCTGTGCCCAAATATCTTGGTCTGGAAGCATTCCAAACGCTTTTAACTTCTGGTTATTCTTATTTTCATATAATACCACACCATAAGGCAACTCCAGTACATGCAAATAAATTTGTAGTTGCACAGTATGTTCCCTCTTAGGTCTAGTCTTTAATGCTTCAAAACCCTTATCATTAATGGACTTTAACTCTAACCCAATCTTATCATAATCTTGATGTTTAAGTAAAAAGTCTGCCCTACCAGAAATGGGTGGGCTGTCAGATTTAGCTTCTACTTCTCTATCTAATAAGATGCCCATCTTTTCAAAGTATGACTCCATTCGTTGTTCTAAAAAATTACCATTATCAAAAATTCTCTGTAGATTATCATCAATAACCTGTTCAGGAAGCAAACCATTATATGCTAAGTAAAGTAACCGCATACAATAACTACCCAACATAGATGGGTAAAATACTCCCTCTCTATTCTTTCTCTGTGGCCCCCCTAAAGAATTCTCTAAGGACTTAATTAACCAAACTTCCTCAGAGAACGTCTTAGGGCTACTCATATCTTTACCTCTTAATTCGGAAAGTTTTCTAATGCCCGACATAATGTATCTTTTACTCCTTCTTTAGTGCTCTCTTTGATATGTAGAATATCAGAGATGCCATAAATACGCATCAATTCTGAATCTCGATACGTGTCTCTTTTACGTAAGTGTCCATATACTCCATCAGCTTCAATGACCAACCCCAATTCAGGAACAAAGAAATCAACTGTGTAAGATTGAATGGGCACTTGCTGGTCATACCGCAGTCCTAATTCAGATAGTTCTTCGGCAATTAATTGTTCTTGGTCAGTGTAATCTTTAGGCAGAAATCTCATTCTTTAACTCCTCCAGAAGAAGTGGTTTCTCAAGGAAAGCATTTTTCAAACTATTCATTCCCATAACCTTTTCTTCCTTATACGAATACCACGGGCCAGATTTCTTAATCAGCCCCATTTCTAAAGCTTCTCTAATAAAGCTTTCTGTCACATCAATACCACCTTCTACCCTAAAAGGTATAACAGCTGACTTCCAATTCTCTCCACCTACTTTACTCTTACGGAGCCTCACTTCCATATCGAAGCCCACCTTTTCTTTTGCAGCT
This sequence comes from uncultured Candidatus Nitrosopelagicus sp., assembly GCA_964455405.1. Taxonomy (GTDB): domain Archaea; phylum Thermoproteota; class Nitrososphaeria; order Nitrososphaerales; family Nitrosopumilaceae; genus Nitrosopelagicus. Next base: position 65,506 of record CAYVWD010000055.1, read on the forward strand.
CCTTCTTCTATCCATCCCTTCCTCCGTACTTGAAGTAGGAAATGGGAAAAGAAGGTTTGGGCCATCCCCCCCGGCATTGCATCCAACGCTACAGGCCCCATACTACTCCTTACCTGATTAATAGCAACAAAGGCAGAACCTTCTTTTAGATGAGCTAAAAGTCTAGGTAAAGACGTATTAATAAAACGAGCTTGCCATGCCATTGGATTGTAATCAAACCCCTCCTCCATAACAGCTTCTGGAACTAATCCTGCAATGCTATCTAAAACAATAACATCAACTTTAGCATCCATTAACTTACGCACGGTTTCCAAGGCTTTTTCCCCACTTGTTGGTTGGGCCACAAGAGTGTTTTCCACATCTATGCCACACCTCGCAGACCAATCAGCATCCCAAGATAATTCAGTGTCTATCCAAGCAGCAACGCCACCATTTTCTTGTGAACGGGCCACTACTTGAGAAGCTAAATATGACTTCCCTACATTCGTAGGGCCATATAGCATAGTCATACGTTTTTTAGGAATTCCCCCACCAGTAAGTTTATCTAATGCAGGAATACCAAAAGGAATTCTAGCAAACTCAAAGGATGAGCTGTTCCCCCTCACTAACCCCAACTTATCATCCTTTAATAATGTCTGCACAATATCTAACGAATTATCAATCATATTTTTTCATTACCCCCCTTCTCCTTAAGGATTCAGCCCATGCAACACACACAGCTGCTACTTGAATTAATTCTATATATGCATTACCTAATGTGACTTCATACACATTCCTAGCTACTTCTCCTAATTCTTCTAAAGCAATTACAGCCCACGTTTCATCTGAATTATCCTTTTGGTCACCCCACATCAAATCCTGTCTTTCTCGTTCAGCTAATACATGCTCCAATACTTGTGCTCTAGCAATTTCAATATCATTCATTCCTATCCATCTCCCAAGACATTCTCAATCTTTTCATCGACTGCCTGTCTAACCACTGTCCACACTTCATCTACAGCTTTACCAGCCTCTTCTAATTGAGCTGATACAGGTGCGTCAGTATCTATGTCCCTCACATCCACATCAATCCTACTGTATTGATTTTTATCTAAATCACCTATCCTAAATGTAAAACCTAAATGCACACTTACTTTAGCCATTCTAATCCTCCTTCATAGGTAGTTCAAACCACCCTCTATCTAACATTAATCCTATTATAGCATATCCAGCTATGTCATTAAATGTGTCCACTACTGATTCATTCTTAGGTCTATAAGAATTCCAAATAAGATTTCGCAACCTATTGATTTTATCCCACAGCCTCACCACTAATCCCTTATCACCAAAACCTAAAATGTTATCCTTCCCATAATCATTTTGTTTAGAACAAATTAAATCAGCTATTTCTAATACTATTATTTCACACGCTTCATCAAAAGTTTTTGGTGTCGTACTTATCATACTGGTGACGCCCCCCCTTTCTCAATTGGAATTATTTTATCTGGCTCCCTACCCTCAAACCGTTTCATGTTTCCTGTTGATGGTGCATTATAATATCCCCCACTCCGCCTTAATTCTGCCATAACATCTGTTAAAGGCATGAGCATACAATACGCTCTACTCTTATTACCATCCTTATTTACCACAACTTTTCTAGCTGTATCCCACCATTTAGATACTAAACTCCGTATAAAGTCAGTGGGGAAGATTAACATAGCTCCATAAGAGCCATCCTCCAACATGAGCATTTGTGCCCAATGACTAGCCTCAGTTACAGAAATGCCACTCTTTGCATGAACTCTTTCATTCGTAGCTAAGTCTAGCCTATCATATGCATATTCAATACATATATTTCCACTCTTTGACCAGTTATTAGCCCTTTCACTTTTAATCTCTAAATCATCATCTCCACTAGCAAACACATCTATTAAGATTTGTTGATTCAAATCCCCAAACTGTAATTGCACATCGAAATTTGATTTATTACTTACAATAGCCATTTCTACCTCCAATCTATATAATCTTCTAGTACTCTTGGTGTATCATCTAGAGCTTCTTTAGTAGCCCATGATGGTGTACATATATCTATATCTACTCTTAAAGGAATATCCAAACTATTTTCCTCCATTAATCGTTGAATTTGGAATGGTAACGTTCCCAGTTCACTAGCATGAATTTCACAAATGATTTCATCATGGACTTGAAGCAGGATATTACTCTTTTTATCTTTGAGATAATCATAAACCTCTACCATCCTTTCATTTAAAATATCGGCACTGGTACCCTGAACCAAGTAATTTACTCCTTTATAGGAAATATCCGCAGGAATCACATACACACGCCCATATCTATTTTTTATCCAACCCCTTTCTTGAACCGTATTCATTACAGAATTAAAGAATTTTCTAGACCCTTTCATTCCCTCAAAATATTGCTTCTTATATTTCATCGCATCTGTTTCTGAAACATTTAATTGGTTAGCTAACTTAGCTTTACCAATACCATAAATAACTCCGAAAGTTATGTTCTTCGCCATCTGTCTATAAAACTTAAAAGACTCATCTTCCTCAGTTACTTTAAAAGCAATCTTAGCAGCTTCACCATGAAAATCTACATCTTTATTATGAAGTAGTGCATCCACTTCATCATTCCTCAAATAGCTTAAAAAGACACGTACTTCCATTTGAGAGTAATCAAACGATACTAAACTATACTCTGGTCTAGGAATAAACAATCGTCTAATTGCTACTTGGTTTTCATCCTCTTCATTATAGTATTCATCCCCCACAAAGCTCCAAGTTTGCAACACATCATCATCCAAGTCTAAATCATGGGTAATTCCCTTAGCTGTAATCTGAGCATTAATCCTACTCTTTAAAGCTTCCTTAGTAGAATCAGTTAAATCAACATCCGCTAACTTAAAATGGGTTCTAGGAATGTTTTGCAAATTAGGTTCTCTAGAAGATAGTCTCCCTGTTAAAGCACCCCAATTACAATAAGAAGTGTGAATCACCTCCACATCTTGATAAGGCTCCATATATGTGCTCTTCAACTTTCCTAAAGCCCTATACTGTCTAATAAAACCAGCTAGAGGATGATTGATTTGCATTAAAGCAGCCTCATTCCATGAATCTTTATCTTTGGGAGTTTTGATAGGAGAATATATACCTAACGAATTTAAGATTTCTCCTACTTGTTGAGTACTATTAATATTGAACTCATCACCCACCATCTCATAAATTTTATTCGCTACTTCTTCTGTTCGCCGTCCTATCTTAACTAATGCATTACTCACATAATGTGTATCAATAGATACTCCATGCCCTTCCATCCCATATAATACTTTAGTTAACTCGCATTCCAATTCAAATACTTGCTGTTGTTGTGTTGCATTAATTTTATTTAATGTTTCAACATATAACTTATATGTCCAATAGGTATCCTGTTCACAATAAGGGCCTAGAATTTCAGGAGGAGCCATTGAAAAGTCTTTATGCCATTTATTACTCCTCAAATATTTCTTGGTATCCTTATCGTAAGCTGCGTGTTCTGCTCCATAAGTTCTAGTAATTGTGCTAGTTAAATCTAAATCCTTTACTGTAGAAGGCTCTATCAACCTGACCATTACCAACACATCCACCCATGTTTGATTAACCTGAGGTTGTAAACCCTCTTTCTCTAGAAATCGTAAATCAAACTTAATGTTATACCCAATCAAAGTGTCTACAGAACTTAAGAGCTGTAACAACGATGTAATACAGTGATATGGAAGATTAGTTCCTTGTTGGTGTCTTACTGGGAAATAGTGGGTATCTCCCTCTAATGTAGAGATACCCACCCCACAGATTTGATTGATACCAAATGCGTCTAATCCATTAGTTTCCACATCCACCACTAAGGCTTCGTATTGTTCTAATTGTTTATGTACATCTAGATATTTATCTTCTGTGTCAATTAACATCTTAGAATAACTTTGACTCCACTAATGCTACAGCATCAGCATGACCATTGTTATTTATAGCGTTGTTACTATTATTATTTGTATACCCCCCATACCGTCCTTTAAAGTATTCTTTAATGGCAGGTAAATCTGAGGAATCCACCTCTTCAGGAATAGTATCCTTTCTAGTAGTAGCTGCTAAGGCATAGGATGTATCCTGCATTCCAGCTCCAGTACGTTTAATCCGAATAACACCATTGTCTAAACCATTCCAATCATTGTAGATATCTACTAATTGGTTCCAGATATAATCGCTTCGGCCAAAAGTTAAGGTTACTACCCTAAAGTCATTGATTGTTTCCTTAAACATCTTACGTCCACCCGGCCCACTAACAGGTTCCCACTCATCATTCCTAGATTCGGTATGGACTACTTCATACACATAAGCCCAAAATGCGAACTTGTGAGTTGCTCTAGAATCAGCAGGAACCATACTGGTATCTACTGAAGGGTCATCTAATAAATTCATCCAACGATTGCCTTCTCTATAAGTATAGAGATAAATCTCATCTAGATTAACATCGCCCTCATCACCAGTAGCTACTGGATACATAAAAGCTTGGTCACCATCTTTAAAAAACAACTCTCTACCCGGCATACGAGTATCCTCTTGTCCGCCCTGATACCTAGTTTCACGTTTTGTTTGAATTCTACTTATTCCACTCATTCTTATACTCCTTAATCGTTTTAAATTTTTTATTTTAGAAGAATGTTCTTTCCTTTATTATACTCGTTAATAGCTCTCTATCTCTTATTTCTTGTACATCTTTATACTCCTTCGGTAATTGAATTCTGCTTACCATAAATTTAGGATACAAATCATTCATTGCCTTTTCTAATCCTATACGCCCAGCATCATCATTGTCAAGGCATAAAACCAACTCTTTTGTGGGCAATTTTAAAGCCAACGCTTGTTGAGCTTTCGACATATGTGCTCCCAACAATGCTACACTATGAAAATCATGTTGGTCAAGCCACATAGTATCTAGTGACCCTTCTGTAATACATATGAACTCTGTTGCTTGTTGAATCAAATCCTGCCCAAATAATAGTTTAGATTTTTGTAAACCTTTAGAATACAAATACTTTGGCGTAGCGTGTTGTCTTCGACTTAACCATCCTACTATCTTACCATCAACTGTTTTGATTGGCAACACCAAACTGCCATAATTATCTATTGCTCCACCCCACTTTAATAATGTTGTCTTATCAAACCCCCTATCAAATATCCATGATGGCACATACCCAGATGTGAAGGGGAAATATACTTCTGGAAGTTCTTCCTCTATTCCAAGTATTTCATCAAACATATTAATGTTTAACGTAGTCGTATCTTGCTGAACTCTATAAGTTAATTCCTCATAGCTTACATTAAGATATTTCATAAAGAAGCTATACAAACTTCCTTGGCCACATCCTGCGAAACAAATCCATACTCCCTTAAAAAGATTTATGGCACAAGACTGTACAGTATCTTCATGGAAAGGACATAAGATAGAAAATTGGTCTTCAGCTATTGGTATTTGAAAATCGTTATCTACAAATAATTGTGTCCAATTACTCATTAAAATGTATCCTCTACTTCATATATACTACCCTTATCTACATTCCAATGTAATTCCATTGCAGATACTGGAAGTACGCCATCTCTATACTTATGGAAATATGCTATTCTAGATTGGTCTTCACCTTCCACCATACACATAGATAATGCTACATCAGCTGCTCTAAGCATTGCATCACCATAAGCAACTTGGTCAGCCCTTGGAGGTATATAAACATCTGATGCATCCTTCGTTGCCTGAGTTGATACAAATATGGGTGTACTAGTAGATAAGCATAGATTCTTTAATCCATAAAATAACATGTGTGTTTGTTCCCACATTGCTTTATGATTTTTTCCTGAGTTAGTTACTAGATAAATTCCATCTATCACAACTAAATCTGGTGAATACTTCCTAATTAGATTCTGTAAACTTTCTAATGATATACTAGACTCTCCTTCTATATGGTCACAAATAAGAAGTGGTTTATCTTTAATTGCCCCCAAAAAATTACCGTATTCTTTTTCATCAATTGGGTCACCATTTCTTATAGCTGAATGTGATAATGTATATCCCATCGCATTTCCCAATACCACATCAGTTCTTAAATTCATTTGAGCTACTGGCATTTCTGTAGAAACTAATAGAGTCTTAAAACCATTCATTACTGCTGTAACAGCCATTTGTACACACATCCAAGATTTACCTACAGTTGGCCTAGCAAACAATGCTATCAATTCTCCGGGCATCCAACCTACACCCATCCTATTCAATGACGTAAATGGGGTAGGAACACCCATTATGCCATCACCCATTTTTCTTTTTTCCTTCCTTAATTCCCAATCACTCAACCTCATTTCTGAATTTAAGTTGTACGAAATAACATCTTCATCATAAATAACAGAAATGTCATTTAAGTCAGAATTAATTTGAGCCAATGCTTGTTTAGGATTTTCTTGTAACACACCTTTATTAGACTGAAATGTGTTAACAATATTTCTAAATAATACTTGGTCTTGAAAAACCTTTAGTGCATAACTTAAATCTAAATTTTGAGCTGTATCATTTAAGGTAGGATAATTTGCCATTAATGTTTCAATGGATGGGTTATGCCCATATTCATCAAAGTAAGATGTTAGAAAACGGAATGCGTCTGCATGGGTAGAAAAATCTTTTGATGTATACCTAAACTTCCTAAATGCTTCTCTATCTGTTAATGCGAAAACTATGCCAGATTCTATAAAATCGTAATTATCCATCTCATCTCCTGAATTAAACTAAGCTCTATATAGAACTCTATTCTGCTGTCCTTGTACATATGCATCTAAACTCTTTTGATTCTTCAAAGAATCAGCTTTTTGTTGTGCTTCTTGTAAAGAAGAGAAGATACCCTGTACTAAAATCTCATTGGTCATCGTATTGATACTGATTACTCTAAACTCTTCTGATTTGCTTGTCAAGGGCTTTTTCCTAAATAATCCGGTGGGCTTCAATTTCTTCCTCATCAAACAAACCTCTTAATTTATTTCGGACACTAGTTCTAATTTTATATGAAGATTCATTTACATCTTCACTAATTTCTTCCATAGTTAATCCTTCTAGTCTAAGTATAATAAATGTTTTTTCTTTATCTGTCAACTCATATTGGTTGAGTATTTCTGTAGCTTCAATATCGATTATCCCTTCTTCTTCTTGTAATAACGCTTGTAAAATTTTAGTAGGTATTTGATTTTCATCTTCAGCCCCCTCATACACAATATCTAAACTATCAGGTTGGATAGTTCTTTGTGCTTTGTTAATAAGGGTTCTAATAGTGTTTATCATAGCGGTATGAAGATATGTATGAAAGAGGACTCCCCTATCTTCTTGAAAGCCCTGTGCAGCCTTAACAATTGCTATACGTAATTCTTGTGCTAAATCTTCTCTATCCCATCCTGCTACATAAGTATTTAATACCATGCGTTGTACTTTAGGTTCCCATTGCTTAATTAAATCATCATCAATATTCATTGTTCTAAACCTCCTAACTTGTTTAAGTCTAGATATATATTCTAAACTTAGTTCTCATTATACTATGGTAAATATAATTACACAAGTAGGTTAGGACATTTCTTATCTATCATAAATAAATATTCTTCTTTTTTGATAACAATCCTGACTACAATAAATATTTTGATAATTTAAATAATAACTTTTCTTCAATAATGACTTTCGTCTATAAAATTCTACTGTACAATATGAACAAGCTACCCTCATAAAACGTAAATCAAATCTACATTTATCAGAACATGTTTTAGTTTTAGGTTTAGTTCTACTACCACACTGTACACAATATCTGTCAGATTTTAATGATTTTGGAGCACTAGTATGTAATCCTGCATTCTTAAGTATCTTATGAATATATTGCCTACTAACCTTAAAATCATTTCCTAATTCTTGTAAGGTAGAAAAGGGTTGAGCTATTCTAGCTTTAATAATTTTATCTTTTTTAGTCATTAAACTTTAAAAGCGTCATCTACTGAAGAAATTCGTGCTTCTCTTTCTGCTTTCCGCATACATTCAAGAACACCTTCTTCTACATATGTAAGTAAATGAGCAGCTAATACTTCTGGTGTTATGATTTCTGCTTCTACTCCAAGAAACTGGTCATTCTCATCGTAAACACTTTTATAACAACCGAAATGGTCTTTGACTAACTCCCATTGAGCATCTGTAAATTCTAATGTTACTTGTACTGCCATATTAATTTCCCTCCAAAACTTCTATTCTTGCTTTAAGTTCTTTAATCGCCCCAATCAAGGGAGCAACTAATTCTAGATAACTCAAGGCTCTAGGATGTATTGCTTCACCCACAGTACCATCAGGGTCTATAACTTGAGTTATAGTTTCTGCTTCAGGTAAATGAAGCATACCCATTTTAGTTTTATCTATACTTAAACTTGTTAAGACTTCCTCTACTTCTTGAGCAATCAAACCATAATGAATTTTATCATTTTTGATTTCTCCCTTATAATCTAAACGCTGATAACTTCTTGGACGGAGCTTATCAATCAAAATTAAAGAATCCTCAGCAGATAAATCTTGTATGTTTGTTTTCACTCTAGCGTCTGATACATCTACAAAATCATATGCGTGTACCTCATCCCAAGCGTGGTCAGTCATACCTGATTTATAAAAATTGTTAACATAGGGTACTAGATAAGTCTTTACCTCTACTGTATTACCACTATTATCATTAAGCGAATTACATGTAATTTCATCTACTACTATATCTGTAGAAGAATCGTGTGTGTGCCCACCAGCATCTATCCACTTTAAATTAAATCCATAGGGATTAGTTGGAGTGCCGTAAGCACTAGTAGAATATGCAGCGGTGCCATCCAACTCTGTAGCCTCACCATCAATAGCTAATACTTGCCCATCTGAAGGAGAAGTATTACTGGTGGCCCAAGGTAAGCGATAAACTGTACTTTTAGCAATATTGCCTGACTTTTTCCAAAAGCCCACAAAGTCCATATCAGCATGATGAATAGAACCTGTAGCGGTTGGTAAATCCCTATCCATGAAAACTAGTGGCCTATCTCCAATTTTAACGTAGCCCTCTTTATCATTGCTTCCTCCCGATTTAGGGAATAAAGCTATGTCCTGATTCGCAGATTGAAGGGATAAGGACGAATAAAGAGCTGATATCAACATATGGTCTTGACTGTTACCATATGTAGTACTAGTACCAGAACCTGAAGTTATATAAGCATAAGCAGTTCCACCACCAGAAGAAAGATTTTCCCACTGTAAACCACCACCAAGGCCGGGGCTAATTGATAATCCAGTACTAGCTTTTAGGTAAGTCTTAAGCACATTACTTGAATTGTATGCTTTTAGCCCGTCACTGTCTAAAATAACTTTGTTGCCCCCGAATTGGGCTTGCCCATTCGATGAAAGAATTTGGAAGGTGGCAGTACTAAGACCAGTAAAATTTGGGTAGCTTCCACCAACATTAGTATAAGAAGCCAATCCTGATGGATTTATTAATAATAAATTGTCGGGGGAATCGCTACTCCCGCCATAAAAATAGGCTGTGATGTTTTCCCCAGCAGTTGTGGCTGCTGCTACAATGTTTTGAGCAACCCTATTATTTCCATTAAATCCTACTCCTGCTCTATCTGCATAACCTACTTGAGCAGGAGAAGTCTTTTCAAAACTAGCTGTGTTAGAAACATTATCTAAAGTTCTATTTAGAACATGTGTAGAACTAAAATCCAAATCTCCACTAGATAAATTATCAGCATGAATTTTAGCGTAACCACCACCATCACCAATATTACTTATATTCCCATTTCCAATATGTGCTAAATTTAAAGTACCAGCAGTAGTGAATCCAGCAATAGCTCCACCAGAAGTACCAATTCTAAGATGGTCTACGTCAATAGTATTAGATGCAATAGCATCAGCCACGATAGCATCCGCTGCAATAGCAACAGCATTTATCGTGGGTACTTTAGAATTAAATGGTAATATGGTAGGAGAAGTTCCTTGAGTACTAGTACCTACGGTAATTAAGGCCAATAAAATTTTGGAGTCCCCAATAGCAGTAGCATGAGTTGTAGTAGTGGTTGGAGTCAAGGTTCCACTTACCCCATTTAGATACAGGTAATGAGTTCCTGTTCCTAAACTTGCTGCTGTTCCATGAGCAATAGTTATGGTGTCACTTCCATCTGAAAAATTAAGCGTGGCATTTGTATTATCGGTGCCGTTGTCCCACTTAATGGCATTATATGCAGTTCCCTGAATATCTAGATTAGAAGTCCAAGGTCTAGCTCCTTTCTTTAATAACGCAGAGGTTAAAGAAGATTGATGAAAGATAGTAGGAGCATTTCGTTTTCCTTCCCCCGGTTTACTATCTCTATATACGCCAAACTCAGCAGTATCTCCTGAAGTAGCTCCAGCTTTCATCCATCCAACTATGACATTATCACCATCTTGTTTATAGACTGAATCAGAACCAGAGTCTGGTGTATCAGCTGGACGAGTATAGAAATGGTATTTCTTAGATAAATCATTCAAGGGATTTTCTTTATTGGCATCCACAAAAATATAATAAACGGTATCGTCACCTAGTGCTGGATGTGCAGCATTGGCAATCCCAAACCTAGTTCCTTCACCATCTGTTCCTGAAGCATGGGTGGTATTGTTAGCATTAGTGGTTGACGTATCTATGTTATATATTGTACCATCTTGTAATTCAACAGTAGCTTTTCCACCAACTGTTTGCCATTGGATAGTATTAAAATCTACAGCAGAAAATTGTCCTGTCCATGTAGCCACTTGATGCCCTTTAGGTAAAGATAAAATATCTGCTGATTCTCTTCGTAAATCAGCAATGGAAGCTTGGAATGGACTAATTGTAAAACCAAATCCCTGATTTACGCCAGTAACCTTTAGCTTAGTCATCTGATTCGGTTCTTCAGTAAAGCTGACATCAGTAATCATAAAATTACCTGCTATGTCAGAAAGTATATTTTCAACTCTAATAGAATCTCCTGCTCGTAATGGCATAGTAATTCTAATAGGGTCACCTACTTCAAAGTCTTGACTTTCTGTCAAGTTAACACTATAGGTAACATTATCACTATTGATATCAAAACAATATCCAAAAACATCTTTTTGAACATTTGACCCATTTATGGAAACTGCTGTAGTAACCATTCGCCCATATCCAGCAATCATATGGGACATTAACATCCCTTCCCTAAAACCAAAGTCCACTAAGTTAACAGCATCTGTACCATTTACATTCTTTACAGTAATGGCTTGTCCGCCAGTAACAGAACTAACTGACCTTACCACACCATCCCAATGATACAGGGGAGGGCCACTCATAGTAAAATTACCATTGACAATCTCTGTACTACTACGATGAAGCGTGTCGGCTACTTCTTGTCTAATAGATTCAAGATTAATCTCACTACCCCTAGAAATAGTTTTGACTTTTTCTAGGCCCCACACCCGTCTAGGAAATCCTTGTCTGGCTAAACTAGCTCCCAAATTAATTTTACAAGTAGCATTACTAGCATTTGCACCTGCTCCATCACCCACGCCCTTTAATACATATGTTCCAGCAGCTAGTGATGTGAATAAACCATAAGCATCAGCATCTGCTCCTTCAGTAATTATAATATAGCCAAAATTAGCAGCTCCCGAAAGACTTGTGTGACTTTGATATTGAATTCTAGCTATTTTGGCCCCACCAGAAACAGCAGTAGTACCATCTGATTGATACAAACTTACATATTCAGGACTTTTTACACCGGGTCTTGTTGTGTCTGTTACAAAATTATCAGCTCCATCACCAAAAGCCATATCATCTGCAATAACAATCTCATTTCCTGACCCTGTTATGACTTTATGTTTAAACTGTCCACTAATCTCTGTAACATACATAATTTCAAATCGCATAGTTTCTTTCTTCCCTTTACCACCACCAAAGCCAAGAAAGCCACCTGAATCTTCTTCTTCTCCAGCATTATAATTTAATAGTACCGTAGTATATAATTCTTCTTTAGGTCTATCAAATTCAAACTCCGCAGACATAGGTTTTGTAGACGTTGTAGTCGTACTAGTAGTAACATCTGTTTTATGGTTTGTAGTTGACACTTTAATTTGGGCAGGGTACTTTACACTCAATCCATAATTAAGCGGAGCCATATTAGCTAACCGTGTACCTCGTTCAAAAACATTAAACATAGCTGGGGGTGGTTTTGTAGCAGGGTCAAAGTTCTTCCCTCTAAAATCTGCGTGGGCACCATAACTTATATTAGGGTCTGCAAAATAATCCCATCCAAAAGTTTCATTATTTCCTTGGGAATCTTGGGGACTATTTTGTAGAGTCTTTAATATTTCTCCCAAAACACCTTTGCTAGTAATTTGGTTTATATCTAATTTTCTAACAGTGCTAACCATCTTAGCATCATTTTGAAACCTATTTCTAGCATTTGTTCCTGAATCAGAAGTAACAATATTAGGGTCATAACTCCCACCATAAGCAATATCAGTAGCTAGAGTGTCTGTTATAACAACATTCGTACCACCAGTACCTTTAATATGGTCAGTATTCTGTAAGTTTAATACGTCTTTTCTATATAGCATTCCTAGAAGAGATTTTACTATGTCTGTAGGGGAATGGCCCGAATGAGAATTACTTATAGACCCTTTTGGATAAAAAGTAATGCTCTTAGATAAACCTTTATTAGTAGCTAAAATGAGTTCATATAAAGCATCTCGACACTTTAATGTAATGATTTGCCCTTGTCGTGCAGCATATTCTTCCTTGATATTAATGATTCTACCTAAGAACATAATTTGCTTAGTGCCTTCGTCTACTACTCTAATATATTGAAAATCTCTAAACATATCAGTCAATACACCAGTAGCTTTTGGTACACTATAACCACTTGAATTAATATTCACTCCATCACTATCTCTATAATGATATGTGAAAGTAGAATCATCACCAGATGTTGGGGCCGTAAAATCTTTTGCTTTGTTGCTTATAACAATATCAGCCCTTCTAGAATTGGCTAATACATCTCCAATAAATACAGACACCACAGCATTAAAATTGGATGCTGTCTGAACAGTCATCCATTTTGATACTAAAGTTCCTCCTAGAACAGGTTCCCATATATCAACTCTACATTTTGATACGGCCATCAGTCCTCCTATTGAGGTATGTCTAACCTAGCTTCTGACACTAATTGCAAAGAAAAATCATACCTATCCTCTTTACCAGAAACTACTTGAAACCTTGCTTGTTGAATAGCTACTTTATAAATGGCTCCTCCAGTAGCCATAACATCAGGACTGATATTACTGGAATACCGTTGTGAACCTGTGGGTGTGCCAAACCATCCACTATGTGTAGCAATAGGAAATTCTGCATTCCCAATTTCAACTTCTAATTCAGTAGTAGAGGAAAAAATCCATTTAGCACATGCTTCTTCTAAAGCATTTTTATAGGGGATATAATATACTCTAAAAGAATTGGAACCACCATCCCCAGCAATTCTAGCTACTCTAGTATATGGAAAATAAGACATGCCTTCAAAACCAGCAGCAGTAACATCAGTATTGCCACCAACCGTATCCACAATTCCCGTTATGGTTATGGAAGGACGAAAATATCCAATGTCTACTAGCTCAGGACTTTGTTGTGGGATGGGTATTTGAATAGGTGTTTTAGAAATAGAAATAGCTACATCATTACACTTTAACGCATAGCGAGTCGTATCTGCCCCATCGTGTGGCCCATCTCTTAATAAGACTGCTAATACTGGTTCTGCCATATCTTCCTCCTACTTCCTAATCCTCGTAAGGGTTGAGCAAACCATCTTCGTTTTGGCGAAGATTCAATGTATTTGAAGCATCTACTGCTTTTTGAGCTGCAACTGTCCCATCAGCATTAGTGATATTCACTTCTACTTTAGGGGGAGTTAACAGGTTTTCTGCAAGCTTCATTCCTCCATACCCTATTGTGGCTCCCGCTATCCCGCCAAAACCCGGTACAAAGTTCATCGCTGTGGCTCCTGCTCCTATAGCTCCAACAACACTAGCTTTACCAGCTGCTTTCCAAAAACCATCTTTATCTACATTGGCTTTATATACCTTAGTAGCTGATTTCACCGTGTCATATGCCGTTATTAGGGCACCAACTCCCGGAAGTGCTCTAGCCAACATTTTCTTCGCCCCACCCGCTCCAAACATTTTAAAACCACTTCCCACTTTACCTAATAGCCCACCACCACCTTTTTTCGCTACCTTCTCAGCTTCCCTAGCGTTCCTAATGGCATCTTTAGCACCTTTCATACTAGCTGCTGCATCACCTTTTGCACCTTTTCCACCCTTTAAACCCCCAGCTCCAGCTTTAGATAATCCTGCTAGAGCAGCTTTAGAAACCCCTCCTAAACCGGGAATTAGTTTAGTTATATTCAATAATGGTTTGGCTAAGGCATTAATAGCCCCCTTAATTATCCCAACTTTCATCCCTAATTTTAAACCGTTTACAATAGTTTTACCGATAGCACCTCTAAAGAGGACAGCTGCACCTGCGGTAGCTACGGTAAACCAACTACCCCAATTCTTGCTTTTCCACCACTCCTCCATCGAATCTCTCATGTGTTGAGGAAGAGGGAGTTTCTGTATAATGCTGGCACCTATAGCATCAATCTTCTTATCTAATGGATTAGAAATTTTCTCCTTATACCAATTGATTAAATTAGTGATGGTTTTATGAATTATAGGAATCATATTACCCATCAATCTAATAATAGGAACAATGACAGGCAAGAATGGAGCTAGAATAACGTCAACTAAGGCACCTAAAATTTGGAACATGGAACCAACAGTACCTGTGAAAATCTGAGACTGCTTTAAAATACTGGAAATTCCTACGTTAATGCCTAATTTTTTACCTAAGCGAGTTAGAAACCCCGGCAATTTTTGCTGTTCTTCAACCAAACGGTCAGCAGATTCAGCAAGAGTATTAAACCCTTTCGCGTCTGGTGTGCCACCAGCACCAGCAGGTTGTGGAGCATTAATTGCACCAATACCTGCTAATACTTTACCCATCTCAAGTATAACATTATATGTCTCAGCCATTTAAAATTGCCCTCTCACATGTGAAAAATGGGTTCCTTGTCTCTGAGTTGCTGCATCTGCATCTGCTTGTCGTTGTGCTAAAGCTGCCTGTACCCCTAGAATAACGCTTATTTCTCGTTCTTGTAAATCATGGATAGCTGCCCAAGGAAAACCTAATTCAAGTAACTTTAAGATAACAGTCCAATAACTAAAAGTCATGGACTCCTCTGCTGATACCTCAGTAGGCATCCTTAGATATATTAACGCCCTTTTTTTACTTGTTCCACATCCAATGCATCATCTTCATCAAAGGCTTTAGGGACTAATGTTTCTAATAAGCCCCCCAACCTAGAATCTATTGAAACTAGAAAAGTCTCCGTAGTACGGCCCCACGGAGCATCTATAAGCATTTCCTTTAAACATTCACGAACATAGGCATCACCATCAAAATTGGTGTTGCCAGAATTATCCCACTTTAAACTTCGGGATAGAATTTGATTTCTCATACTCCAAGATAGAGGTTTGATTGTTACATCAAAACTAGTTCCATCAATAGTTAATGTGCGTTTTTCAGGTGAAGAAGAAATACGATACTTATCTACATTAAAGATAGGTTGTGTATCTTCTACTTCTTCAATTTCATCCTGCTCATCTGGTTGTATAGCTGCACTTACCTTACTTTGTGGCATATCTTCCTCCTACGGATATACTGGTATTGTATCCTCAATCGTAATTTTCAAATTGCGTACAAGCATATCTAAGGATACTTGCATTGGGTTATCCCCAGTAATGCTATGTGGAGCTGTTCTTATAAACAGTCCTTGATTATTTCCACCTTCAGCTGAACTGGTTCCTGCGGTTCCAGCTCCCACCCCACCGTTTGCTAATGTTGTCCCTTCATCTATTCCGGGCATGTCAATAACAATTCTATCATTAGTCCCTCTAAGGAATTCTAATCTAGCTGTTATTCCTTTCATATTAGGATTGGCATCAGTTCCATAATCACCTTCTAGCAACAATTCTCTAAACAAGCCTGTAGCAGTATTTATTGTACTAGAAGCTCCATGAGTTGCTGTATCTGGTACGGCTACATCAACTGTTAAAGTATATTCCCGTTGCTGTTCTCTAAGCTCAGATGGCCCCCTATTCCTACCAAAACGCTTACTAATATAGTAACGAGGTTCTTCATTATTAGTAATGGATAAAGAGAAATTCCGAACTCTAGCGAATTCATTACCATTAAATTTAAGACTACCACGGGAGAAATAGTAGGGTTCTGTAGTACTTGAAGCATTGTGAGAATTTGCTATAGCATCCAGTGCTGTAGTACTCCCATCTCCGGGTAATTGATTTACATCAGATGCTACAATATCGTGCATTAACGCAAAACCCGGTATATCAGTTTGTACCGAATCAGCTAAACTACCAGAACCGTACTCCCCCGAAAACCCATCATGGCCTTTTTGATTATGTATCATGTTCATAAAGGGTATAGTATCCCAACCACACGTTAGTAACCCTCCCTCTTCTGCGGAGATGGTCATTGACCCCACCATACCCCCCAAATAACGTCTACTAAAATCGTGACTATCTAGTTCATTACTGCTTCGCATATATACATGCATTGAAATAGTATCTAAATCAGTGCTTTCAATAATATGGTGTGTGTAATACGCTGATGTTGACACACCTTTTATAGATACGCCTGACGCATGGTCATAATGGAGTGGGTAATCTAATTCAATATACGCACTTGTTCGTCCAACCACTGTACGTATTTCCATTTTACTGGCCGTGGTTGGGGCTGCTTCATATTCCACGATTATGTCAGCACCAACAGCAAAGTTACTAGTGTAATCACCTGCTGGATTTATAAACACATCACCTCTTTTACTAGCAGCATCAATTGTTAAACCTGAGGTAGTCGTACTTGAAGCTACTGTAATAATCTTACCTATGGGAAATCTTAAAGGCCAACCATTTAGTAATATCATATCTGATATACCACCACTATATGCCTGTTGTCCTTTATATGCTTGAAAATAATTTCTTTTAGCTGTAGTGCCTAAGAAATATCTAGGTTCGATAGCCATTTCTGGGTCAGGAACATCCACTGTTTCATAAACTCCGGGTACAAATGTTATATATTTTCGTCCACTTGTTCCAAAACGTGCAGTAGCTGTAATAGTATTGTAGTTACCAGTTAGTCTTTTCACAGCTTCATCATCCGCATGATAAAAAGCTACTGGCCTATCTAGATATACAACATTACCATCTTTATATTCCACACGGCGAACTTCTACATTTTGTAGAGCCGTTTGAATTTCACCAATCCGAATAAAATCCCCAACGACATAACTACTTCCAGAAGTAAGAGTGATTGATAAAGCTCCAGACGTAACTGCTCCATCTAAAGTAGAAGCATTGGATACTGTTGCTGAAGTATATCTCTCAATATCAGCTCCTTGAGCAGGTTCTGCTGCAAAGGTTACCTGAGCTTGGTCTGAACGAAAAACTCCCATGTGTGTCCCTCCATTATGGATTCTATTATATTATACTAAGATTCTAAGTAGTTTCTAACAAAATCGCATTATTTTCTAATTGTATAGTGATTGAACCTGTCCAAATATTTACCTGTTCTTGGGTAGCTTCGCTAAACGTCACAAATTTAATTCGCTGAAAATTAGTTAGGTTATGCATTCTAGCGTGACAGATACGCCTAACCTCTTTCACCAAATCATATAACCTTTGCCTACTATTATTCGTATATAATTCTAACCCTAAATTGTATATCCTATTCCCGTAAGTCCAATTACCAATAGGTGTCTCTTCCATAGCTGGGTCACCAGCTCGTCCAAAAATAACATCATTCACATTTAAATTGAAGCGTAATGGGTCATTAGTAGCACCTGTTACTTCAATAATCTGGGGTTCAGTTACATTTGAACTATTCCATTGGCTATCTAATTCATCTAAAAATTCTTTTATGGGTAATGGTTCAGGCATTAGAACACCTCAAAAGCCCGTAGGCTATCTAGTTTATCTTCCACTTCCATATTCCACCCCTCAACTTTTTGCATTAATTGAATCCGGTCAGCTCCACTCACCACTAATTGACCGAAATCTGAAGAGCGTAGTACATCAATGGCAGCTAATTTCTTAGCCATATCATAAACCATTCCTGATTCTTGTGGATTCATGTTTACATCTCTTCCATATAAATATGATACTCTAATTGGATTTGTAAATTCTCCCCCGCCAAATCTCCATACTGGAGCATTATACGATTGGAACCTAGCAGGAAGTAGAAAATACCTAGAAAAGTTTACCACGCCCACATCTGGCGTAAGAAAGAAGTCTCCAGTACGTCCCTCATTCTTCTTTTCAAAACCAGAACCGCTCCAAATATGAACACTTAAAACTTTATATGCATCATTTCTACGTAATTTAAAACCGTTCAAATTAAAATCGTGATATTCATCCGTTATATAGTTTGGCCTCCACGATTTCCTAGTTCTAAAATCTATTTTAGATTGAGCAGCTTCAATATATTGTTCAACCGTTTTTTTCGTTGGGATAGTAGCTGTTGTAAAATCAGTTGTGCTTGTCACATTAGTTAACTGTAACAAATCAAAAACGTCTTGTGTTGTACAATACGCATTGACAGGACGCATCTGAATACGTTTAATAGTGGGAGCAGTAGCTACACTAGCAGCAGTTACTCTTATCCAATATTTAGTTGAACTGTTTATTGCTACTGTAGCCCAATCACTGATTAAGTTATTAGGAAATATTTCTACACCATCTTCAGCAAAAGCATATAAGGAACCCATATTATCAAAGTCTGGGTCATGGGTTAATCTACCAGAACCGGGAACAAATGCAGTCCATGCACTTCCATTATAATATTCCCACGTTAAGGCCCCCAGACTTCCAATCGTATCTATATCAAATACAGCCATGTCAAATTTCTCATCATGGCCCAAGTAAAGATAGTGGGCAGCAGTATTGAAAATGGTAAAAGACGTTCCTGCTGGAGACTGAGCTTCCAGAGTTACGTCTGTATAATCACTACTAGCAGTACCCACACCATCCCAATTTAGCACCTTTGTAAATTCTAACCCTGTAGATAAGGGCATTGTATCTCCTTAATTAAGGACTTCTTCTGGATATCCCTCACTTCTCTCTAAATCTTCTGCATTAACTTCCTCAACAGGGTCTTGTTGCTTCCCTCTTAGATACATTGCAATACCATTGAGGTTGTGTATCTGTTGAGATAACTGTTCTCTTTGACTATTTAATTGGTTTAATTGCCCCACCAAATCTTCTAATTGTTGATTAATCTGCGTTAAATCATTATCAATATTTATCTCCACCATTCTATCCTCCTATTCCCCTGTAGGGGTTCTATTCTATTATACCAAGAATTGATATTTTTATGCTAGTAAACACCAAGATAAATAAGATGCAAACGAACCACCGCCCTCTATTTGCACATCATTTGCACCCTCCCCATTAACTCTAACTTTACAGTTGATATATTCACCTGCATCCAATTCAACTACGATACTGCCACCAACAGTAAAGGAATTTCCCGTACCTATCCCATCGGGTCTTCCGGGCCAATGCCATATGGTATATGTTGACCCACTATCGTGGTCTGATGTTAAGGCAACCCAAATATCGGTAGAAGCAGTAGAGAGATTATCCTTAAACGAAATCTTTACATTCCACAAATATCTTCCAGTAACAGGAGCATAGAAGGTATTAGCACTATTGCTCCAATCCCCATTCTGGTCAAAACAACTAGTCTGGGCACTACTAAATGGAACCTGATATGCACTTGAGGATTCATTTCCAGTTTGGTTATTTATGTCTGAAACAACCCGAACCAATCCGCAAGATTGTGCAGGTTTAGTAACTTGTCCACTAGTACTTATCTTTATCCGATTTTCCTTCCCACTCAAATCCCCTGCACCTACGTCCGTGATGAATAGACTGTCTGACGCATCGCCCCTAACACTAAAGTCCCATGAACGAGCATCATTGGTGATGCGTGATTGAGCATTGCTGTCAGCACCTGTAGACTTTACTTCTATTGCATTACCACTAGATGTGTGGGTCACAACCAGTGTAGCCCCATTAAATGTGAGATTAGCACTCCCATCTAGTACAGTTGTAGTACTTCCAAATGTAGGAATTCTATTTTCTGCATTCCCACTTAAAGCCGAAACAGCACCGCCACTTGGTGTATCTATCCAAACTAGTTGTCCACTATTATTAGACTGTAGCATTTTATCGTTGCCACCCGGAGCTGCTAGAGGCAAATAAATATTATATCCACTACTAGCTACAGTTCCACTTACTCCTAAATTCACAGAAACCGCTGAGGCTCCTTCAAATTTAAGCAAGCCCTGTCTAAGCATTGTTAGATGTGTACCATCTGAAGTTATGCCTGTAGTACTATTAGCAAAGGCTGTGAAGCTACCACCACTAGTATCACCCCAACGTACCAAGGCTCCTGTCTGTGTAGTGCTAGGAACTGTTATTGTTGGTTCATGTGTAAATGCTGAATTTGTCATATTTAATTACCCTTTAGTATTTCAATTTCTTCTTTTAATTCTTGAACTGCTTTAATTAAAACAGGTATTAACTGACGTTCTTCAATCTGTTTTAAGTCATCAATTGGTTCATGCAATACAATTGGTTCGCCCTCTGCATTTTTACTTTTAAAATGTGCAGGTTCTGTTCCTGTGACAACAGTTTCTGGAAGATGGGATTCTACCTCCTGTGCAATCAAACCCAACATACTTCGTTTGGTAGCATCATACCAATCCCTGTAATTAAATTTAACTGGACGTAATTGCATAATTGCGTCTAATCCATAAGAAATATCTACAATATTTTCTTTAAGTCTGGCATCTGAGGGAGTATGATAAGTTGTATTACTCAGTCCTTTAATAGTGCCATTAGATTGGACTCTAAAGTTTAAATTATTACCATGTCTAAGGTCAGTCTGTCCATTATGCATTAAGAGGGCTGCATCATTATTAGCACTTGAATCTCCCAGAAATAGGCCACCAGTACATGCAGAACTACCCCCTAATTGTATATAGCAAGCATCACCATCAGTCTCAAAATAGGCTATATGACCGCTAATTAAACTTGATAAACTAGCACCACTTCCACTTTTAACATGAAGTTTGGACGATGGAGAATGTTCAAAAATTCCTAAACCAGTATTATTAAGAAACATTTTATCGCCACCATTTGCTCTAAAACGCATCTGATTATCAATATGGTCATAAATAAATCCCCCCATTGTTCCATCAGCAGCATCACCAAAGAATATTGCTTGTTGAGGTGTACCACTAGTTCCCGGCATTAAGAATTGAATAGCAATTTCATCAGTTGTATCGTCTTCAAGAACTAGCATAGATGAAGCCCTTACCCTACTAGTTCCACTTGTATGAGCACCTTGATATAAATGTAATAATTTAGCAGCAGCATTAGTACCCATACCAATTCCCACATTTCCACCATTAGGGTTTAAGTGTAAATTATAATTGGTAGCTAAATTACCAGTATCAGTCGCTTGAATCCACGCTCTTCCAGTAGAATCTGCATGGAATCCCATATCTAATGTACCAGTTACACCAGTA
>CAYVWD010000056.1:0-10071 GCA_964455405.1 uncultured Candidatus Nitrosopelagicus sp.
TGAGATGTCACGTTCATTAGCAGCGAGAGGGACAGAAGTTTTACTTGCACCATCTGCATGGGTTAATGGTCCCATGAAAGAGGAACATTGGATCATACTAAACAAGTCACGTGCAATTGAAAACGGTTGTTATGTCATAGCACCAGATCATCTTGGTCATGTCTATTCAGGAAGGAGTCTTGCAATAGATCCGTACGGAAGAATACTCTTGGACATGAAGAAGCGGCAAGGAATAGGATATGTTAACATCTCATTAGATAAAGTTCATGAGATAAGAAAAAAACTACCCCTGTTAAAAAATCGAAGAACTGACATCTATTCTGACTTTAAGCGGTAGACTTTCTACTCTCACAGTTTATGTTTGCACATTGTCTTTGCCATTTTTGTTTTCTAGAAAACCTAAAGACTATCGTTGGCCATGAACAAGTTATGCATTTTTTCTTGATTACTCGAACCATAGCCTTTTGCAAAAGTGGAGAAGAAGCCTTACATCCATTATAATAGTTTGAACAACCAATGAATCTTTTCTTCGTTGTATGTGACTTGATAACCATTAATTGTCCTGCATTGCATTCTGGACAATTGCAGATGCCTTTTTTTGGTGAATTTGTTCCTAATATTACATATTTGTGGAGCTTGCTAGACCAAGAAAGGAAACCACTGTCATCATAATACTGATTGATTTCCATTTTAAACGAATTAACAATCTTCTTGGTCGCCTTTGTAACATCTCTCACACTAGTTTTATTTTTTACAATTTGTAAACCTCGACTTCTTTTCATGGAGTCTATTATTCTTCTACCTTAATGTAATTTTTTGATCAATTTTTATAGGGAACAGGTCAGCATTTTTTCGTGGAAAACGTTTGCGTTTTAGGTGCGGGAAGCACAAAATATGGAAAGCTGGATGACAGTATTTCAGATATTACAATTCAAGCATCAGTAGATGCAATAGAGAGTGCATGTATAGAACCAAAAGAGATCAAAGCAGGTTACATTTCAAATGTATTCGGTGTTGCCGACAAGCAAGTTCACCTAGGACCAGTTGTTATGAGTAATTTAGGGATATCGGAAAGAACATCACTTTCAATTGAATCTGCATGTGGAAGTGGTTCTGTGTCATTTAGAGAAGCATTTGCAAACGTAGCTGCAGGTTTTTATGATGCTGTATTAGTAACTGGAGTTGAAAAAGTAACTCATACAGGTACTGAATGGACAACTACGTACTTTTCTTATTGTTCTGATTTTTTTTATGAAGGTCAAGCTGGTGCATCATTTCCAGGATTGTTTGCCTCAATGGCACGAGCATATCTAAATGAATTTAATGCAACTGAGGAAGATCTAGCAAGTGTAGCAGTAAAAAACCATGAAAATGGCATTTTAAATCCAAAGGCACACCTTAGAAAAAAAATTTCAATAGACGATGTAATGAACTCTGCAGTAGTTGCAAGTCCATTAAAACTGTATGACTGCTGTCCATTTTCTGATGGTGCAAGTTCGGTAATACTTTGTAATGAGAATTTTGCAAAAGAGCATTCAAAAGATTATGTTAAGGTAATTGGTTCTGGACGTGGTGGTTCACCTGCAGCATTACAAGGGCGTGAACATCTAACAACAATACCAAGTACAAGAATTGCTGCAGCGGATGCATATAAGATGGCAGGAATTACCGCAAAGGATGTAGATTTCGCTGAAGTTCTTGATTGTTTTACAGTTGCAGAAGTTGTTGACACCGAAGACCTTGGATTCTTTGAAAAAGGTGCAGGTGCAACGGCTGCACGTCAAGGAGAAACTAAGTTAAACAGTACAATTTCCATTAACCCTTCCGGCGGATTAAAATCAAAAGGTCATCCAATAGGTGCTACAGGTGTTGGCCAGGTAGTAGAAGTTTTTGAACAATTAACAGATAATGCAGGAGAAAGAGCAGTAAATGATGCTAAAATAGGATTAACACAGAACTTCGGCGCCACTGGGGCAAGCTGCGCCGTTCATATATTCCAAAGTGTGTAAATTGTCAGCAAAACCTGAATTTATTGAGAATGCCAAGGCTGGCAATGTATTAGCTCGAAAGTGTACCAAGTGTAGCGAAATACATCTTGCAACAGTCTATTTCTGTAAAAAATGTGGTAACAAGGAGTTTGAGGATGCTATAATCAATGGTCAAGGAAAAATTGTAACATACACAATCATGACTGTGCCTCCAGAAGGGTTTGAAGAATTTGCACCCTATGCCTGGGCAGTTATGGAACTAGATGATGCCTCAGGCGTCAGAATATCTGGATTTTTACCTCATATTGCTACACCATCAGACCTACCAATTGGTACAGAAGCAAAAATTGTTGGATTTGATAAACGCGGGTTAGTATTAGAAAAACAGTAAAAATTTTTATTTTAATAATTAAAATTTCTTTTCTTAATTTTTATACTTGATCAAAATAATTTTTTTTATGTCAGTTGAAGTTGTCTGTGGAAAATGCGGAGAAAAAATTACCACTATGAAAATGCTAAGATCTGTCAAGGATGTTATGAAACACTACAACAACAAATGTCCAAACTGTGGGCAAAAGTTATCTCCAATAGATTTTTCAACTGAGATAGAAAAAAAATAATAGACAGATCGCCGTACTGATTACAAAGTTTTATTAGTTAATTTTTTTTTACCTAATCAATGGGGAAGACTGAAGAAGATTTTGAAGAAGAATTAGCATTGGATATTGACGATGACGTTACCGATGACGATGATCTTGAACTAGACAATGACACCTCAGGAGATGGCATGCTACAATCTACATCCAAACGCGTAAGAATGATTTTCTCCGTCATGGCTAGCCCAAACAGAATTGATATTCTAAGGATATTGAATTCAAAGGGTCCTTTGACATATTCCGAACTTAAATCTCTAGCTGGATTTAAGTCAAAAAAAGAAAGTGGCAAATTTGCCTATCATCTTAGAAAATTATTGAGACAATCCTTAGTTGCACTAAACAAATCTGAGAGACGATATACGATCACAAATCTAGGTAAATTGGTTTTAAGCCTTGCAAGACAGATCGAAGAACGTTCTATTATTGAAAGTGGAAAGATGTATGTTCGTACATCTCATGACTCGATTGAAGAATTTAATTCTCATAAAATTATACAATCATTGGTTCGTGAAGGTGCACTTCCATTAGAATTATCTCAAAAAATCACGGAAGAAGTTGAAAACCGTATTTATAAATTTCAAACTACATATCTTACTGGCTCATTAATTCGTGAAATGGTTAACAACGTATTATTAGAACATGGACACGAAGAATACAGAAATAAGTTAGCACGACTTGGTATGCCTGTATTTGACATACACGAAATGTTCACAAATATAGAAAATCTACAAAATGGTGTTGAAGATCTATTGTTTAAGAGTGGGAAAAATACCCTAACAGAATACCTACTTACTAGCACATTACCAAAGGATATATCTGACGCACACATGTCAGGCGACATTCACATATCTAATACAGGCTTATGGTCTCTCATTCCTGATATAGCATTTCTAAATCTTAAGGAAATTGTTGAAAATGGATTACAACTTCAAGGTAAATATCTAGGCGTAACTAGATTATCCCAGCCAAAAACATTAGATGACGTGGCAGTTTTACTTTCTACATTTTTTATGTTGGTGTCTAAAGAATCATCACAAGAAGTAGTTATTGATGAGCTTATACCAATGTTAGCAAAATATTCAAAAAATACATCAGAAATTGAAAAGATGCTGTATAAAGTATTAACGCTATCTTCCACTTCAATAAGTTTTGACAAACTACCAACAACAATTTCATTCAGGATTCCCTTATCAGCTGATCAAAAAACAATACAAGCAGTGTTATCAGCATACAAATCTTATGTAGAATCAACACCTTTGCCAAAGATTGGATTGGTTATTGATTACGAAAAGGGAAGAATCACAAATATTTCTAAAATACTATCGGAGATAATTTCTGTTGGCGGTAATGTTATCTTCTCGAAGGGTCCATGCTCTACAAATGGTTTAAAACTCCAAGAAAAAACTTCTACAACATCAATTACATTAGGCTCTGTCACAATTAACCTTCCACGATTGGCATTTGAATCAAATAAAGATGAAACTTACTTTAGAGCAAGATTGGCTTTATTGATGAAACCCATAATCTCTTCTATGGCAATACGAAAGAAAGATATTTCAGATCTTACGCGACGCGGTATTAATCCAATTCTTGCAAATAGTACACAATTTATGCAAAGGAGTAATGTGTCTTTAATATTAAATCTAGTCGGTTTACGAGAGGCTGTTTTTAACATTCTTGATCATAAAGAAACTAAAAATGGAAATGAGATTCTGGATAAGGTACTTGAAACCGCAATTGACATAGCATCCAAAAAAGGAGATGAGGATGGGCTTGATGTTAAAATAGCAATGATAGATAGCGACGGAATATCACGGTTTGTTACACTTGATGGCGAAAAATACGGCAAGAATCCAATAAGCGAAATAACAGAAAACGGTTCATATTCACAAGGTTTTATGATCGATGGATCAAAAATTGATACTATGAATGCCAAAAATGAGACAATTGTCAAATGTAATCAGAGAACTAGGGCACTTAATGGTGGGACAATGGTAAAAATCCAACTTGATGATAAACACAAAGCCTCAGAAATCAAAGCAATTATTGAGCGTGCATCTTCACTAATTTCGTCATTCAAGGTAGTAAAACATGTTTCAATATGTGGTAACTGTGGCTACAAGAGTGAGAAACTTGCAGACAAATGTCCCACCTGCAAATCAACATATATCATATAGACGAATTTCGTCTTTTTTACTTTTATAATAATTTTTGACTTGTAGAATCATTTTACAGAATTATCACTAGTACAAACCAAAACGAAATTTTTCGGAGCATTGTGAAAAATGTTTAGCTTCAACTACAGAACTAATTGCCATAGGATTTTTATGCGCAATCATTTTTACTATACTGGGGATTATGTTTTGGTTGAAAATTCACAGATAGAGAGTTCTTTCGCGGAAATTCGTAAGAGAAATGGAAAGACATCCAAGTTCGATCAGAATAAGATTACGAATGCGATCTATAAGGCATTAATTGCAACAAATCAAGGTGATCGTCCACTAGCTGAAGAATTAGCAAATGGTGTACTAGAAAAACTAGCAGACCAGGGTTTTTCCACTACAAAAACACCAAGTGTTGAAGATATACAGGATATGGTAGAATCAACCCTAATTGAACAGGGCCATAGTGAGATCGCAAAAGCTTACATCCTTTACAGACATGAAAGAAGAAAAATCCGTGATGAAAAGATGAAAGTGTTAAACACACAAGCACTTGATTATGTATCGAAAAATTTCGATCTTAACTGCTTACGCGTCTTAGCTTCTAGATACCTTCTAAGAAATAATAAAAATGAAATTACTGAGAGTCCATCGTCTATGTTTGAACGTGTTGCAATTCTAATTGGTATTGGTGATTTATTGCATGATGATCAAATCTTTAGTAACTCAGGAAATCTACAACAAGACGCAACTGAAGCCGAAGAATACCTTTCAAAACTAGATCAATTTAATTATAAATTCAAAATAGGAAACTACTACCTAAACCAATATCATTTCCGAGGACTTGTTAATGGTTATATTGACATTGCTAAGAGTGGAAATGCAAAAATTGGTTTCAAACAACTCCTAACACATTTAGCTGCCAAGAAATTTGATAATTATGAAACAAGAATAACTGAATACCTTGATTTAATGACATCACAAACTTTTCTGCCAAATTCACCAACAATGATGAATGCGGGTGGTCGATTAGGACAATTATCTGCATGCTTTGTACTTGGAATGCCTGATGATATGGCAGGAATAATGAAATCAACCTCTGACGCTGCATTAATCTTCAAGTCTGGTGGTGGTGTAGGAATTAATTATTCAGAATTACGGGAGGAAGGCGATATAGTCGCATCAACATCAGGAGTAGCATCAGGCCCAGTTACATTCATGAATATTATAAACACAGTAACTGAGGTTGTAAAGCAAGGAGGAAAAAGAAGAGGTGCAAATATGGGCATCATGGATGTCTGGCATCCAGATATTGAAAAATTTATAACAAATAAAACAGAGCCAGGAGTTCTAGAGAACTTTAACGTAAGTGTAGGAATATGGGATGACTTTTGGAATGCATTAGTAAATTCTAATGATGGACAATATACATTACGAAGTACACGTGACAAAAGTGCTGTACGAGAAATCAACGCACATCATCTGATTGATCTAATCGCAACATCAGCTTGGAAGAGTGCAGAACCAGGTTTAATCTTCTTTGACAACATAAACAAGTATAATGTATTTGCAAAAGCAAGAGGTGGACCATTAAAAGCAACTAACCCATGTGGCGAACAAAGTCTTTATCCATATGAATCATGTAACCTTGGTTCAATTAATCTAGCAGTACTTACAAAAAGAAAAGCAGATGGACAGTATGAGTTTGATTGGCAAGGATATGAAGAAACAATTAGGAAGACAACAAGATTTTTAGATAATGTAATCGACGTCAATCATTATCCTGTTCCAGAAATTAATGTGGCATCAAAAGATTCTAGAAGAATAGGCCTAGGTGTAATGGGTGTTGCCGATCTATTATACAAATTAAGAATTCCATACAATTCTCAAGAAGGGTATGAGTTTATGGGTAAATTATCTGAAGCCTTATCCTATTATTCAATGGAAGAGAGTGTAGCACTAGCACAATCACACGGTGCATTTCCATTATGTTCAAAGACAGAATTTCCTGAAGGAAAGATACCAATTGCAGGTTATTATGAAAAGGCAAAACACTCACATTCTTATGATTGGGATGCATTGATCGCAAAAATTCAAAAACATGGAATAAGGAATGTATTGACTACTACTGTAGCACCAACTGGTACATTATCAATGATTGCTGATTGCTCAAATGGAATGGAGCCAACATTTGCTTTAGTTTTTGAAAAGAGGGTAACCGTCGGGAGATTCTTCTATACAAATAAAATATTTGAGGCAGTTCTAAAAGAAAATGGACTTTACAGTGAAGAACTACTGGCAAAAATTGCTGATAATTATGGATCAGTTAGAGGAATTCCAGAGATTCCAGAATGGATGCAAAAAATCTTTGTAACAGCAATGGATATTCATTGGTCTGATCATCTGATGGCACAGGCAGTATGGCAGGACTGGATTGGCAATGCAATTGCAAAAACTATCAATATGCCAAATGATGTATCTGCGGAAGATGTTAAGGCTGCATATCTACTAGCACATGAGATTGGGCTTAAAGGAATTACAGTATATCGTGATGGTTCTAGACACCAACAAGTCCTTCACATGACAAGCGAAAACGCAGAAAAAACATTCGATGTCACTGCCACACAGTATCTTTATGATTTTATCCAGGATAATATCTCTAATCCGTACATATCAAAGCAGATACATGAGGCATTAGAAATAGCACCACCTCAAGAAAAACCAAGAGAAGTTGTAATAGAAAAAGAAACTAGTAAAGAAGAAAATCTGTGTCCTACATGTAAAAATAAACTTGTATTAATCGAAGGCTGTAGTATTTGCATTGAATGTGGATATAGTGGTTGTACGTCGGGGTAAATAGGCATCACTCCAAATATAAAATCTATATATTATAATTCAAAGTATAGATTTTAGAATATTTTTATGCTAACATTAATCCTCGCAGAGTCATCATTGGAAATTGTACCAAAAGAGTTACAGAGTCACACATCAGTAACCGCATATTGCAAAAATAATAAAAAACTACCTTCTGATGTTCTGCTTGACAACTCATGGCATTTTGCTGCAATGAAAGGAATTAAAAATGAAATAAAACGCGGACGGCCAGATATCATACATCTTACATTATTAGCAATTTGTAGTACGCCTCTGTTTAGGAAAAATAAAATAAATGTATTTGTTCATACTGTAAACAACAAAGTAATTTCCATATCAGATTATATCAGATTACCAAAATCATATCATAGATTCCAAGGATTGATTGAGAAATTATTTAAAAATCAGAAGATTGAGACAGATAACATAACGTTACTTGAGTTATATGATATGACATTTGAAGAATTATTAGCAAAGATTCAGCCTAGCAGGGTACAAGGCTTTTCAACTACAGGAAATAAAAGTACATTTTATGAAACAGCAAAAACAATAACTGAGGATTCATGTATTGTGATTGGTGGATTTCAAAAGGGGCATTTTAGTCAAAAAACTCTAGATCATTTTGATAACCTGAAGTCCTTACACGATGATTCATTAGACGCACATGTAGTAGCAAGTAGGATTCTCTACGAGTATGAAAAAACCATTTTTATTTAGGAAGAAATTTTTTTTCCTTTATGCAGTCATAGTATAGCCTGGTTAGTATTCTGGGTTTCCAACCCTGTGACGCGGGTTCGAATCCCGCTGACTGCATTTAATAATAATTTTTTATATCTTTTATTGTAGGCAAATATGAAAAACTCAAAAAAAGAAATAGCAACACGACGTATACTAATTTTGTTTGATAACGCAGTTTCGAATGCCCGTAAAAATCCTAAATTAGCAGAAAGGCAAGCACACATTGCAAGAAAAATATCCATGCGATTTAAGATAAATATGCCTTGGCAGATTCGAACAAGTTTCTGCAAAAAATGTAAAAAATTCATTGTGCCGGCTGTCTCCTCAAAAGTTAGGATTGGACGAAGCAATATCAAGTCTGTACGTATCACATGCAATTTTTGCAATCACACGTACAGAAAAATAATAGCTCAATGATTTATAAAACGACTACCGAGCTTTTCAACAGATGGCAAAAGTATATGATGTACCAGCAGATGAGTTGATCTCAAAATTAACTGAAATATTAAAAGCTGAAGACATTCCTGCTCCTAACTGGGCATTATTTGTAAAGACTGGTGCACATGCAGATAAACCTCCACAGAAACCTGATTGGTGGTATACAAGATGTGCTTCAATATTGAGAAAGATCTATCTTCATGGCCCTCTTTCTGTAAATGATCTTAGAACAATCTATGGTGGGGGGAAAAGAAACATGTACTATGGTGCCAGACATCATAAAGATGCAAGTGGTGCAGTCATTCGAAATGCAATTCATGGTCTTGAAAAACTAGGCTATCTTGAAAAAGTTGAAAAAAAAGGCAGTGTTGTTACTCGACAAGGAATGCAGAAACTAGATAAACTATCCACCGACATTCTTCATGAATTAATTAAAACTACTCCAAAACTCAAAATCTATACCTAATGATTTAGTATGAATAGTCCTAATGATGATCAAACTGGACAGCCTACAGAAGAACAGATTTCCGCACAAAAAGAAATAGTTTTAAAACAAATTCTTTCATCCGAAGCCAGATTACGTCTTAATAACGTAAAAATGGTGAAACCTGAACTTGCAAATCTAGTTGAAAATTATTTGATTGGATTGTCCACACAAGGAAAAATACAAGGACAAATTACAGATGAACAACTAAAGCAAATTTTATTGTCAGCACAACAACCAAAACGTGAATTTAAAATTAATAGAGTATGATCTCAAGAAAATATAATTAGGGGTAAAAAGGGTCAATCTTCATGAAAGCAGTTGTATATCGTGAATATGCACCAGACGATGATTATACTAAAATCCTCAAGGTTGAAGACATCGACGATCCAAAACCCAAAGCAAATGAGGTTGTGTTAAAACTAAAAGCAGCAGCACTCAACTATAATGATCTTTGGGGAATGAGAGGAGAACCAATTGCAATACCATTACCTCATGTATCTGGTTCAGATGCAGCAGGAGATGTTGTTGAAGTTGGAGAAGATGTTCAAAATATTAAAGTTGGTGATAGAGTTGTATCTCATTCAAACCTTGCGTGTAGAGTTTGTGAAATGTGTACCTCTGGTAGAGAATTTGATTGTGCAAAGAGACAAGTTTGGGGATTCCAAACCGGTCCACTTTGGGGTGCATACAGCGAACTTGTACATCTTCCAGAAGTAAATATTTCAAAA
>CAYVWD010000057.1:0-3543 GCA_964455405.1 uncultured Candidatus Nitrosopelagicus sp.
AACTCCTAAGAGACTAGGCCCTCAACCTAGCGCCTTTGACCAGGCTGGGCGACGCCCGCATAGAAAAAATCATGTATGGTTTTTATAATCCTTGTTTGTTTTTTGTGATGTGTTAGTTCCAGTCAGATGTTTTTCGTGTGGTAAATTAATTGCAGACAAATTTGATGATTTTCAAAATGGCGTCAAAACTGGCAAAGAACCACAAAAAGTACTTGATGAAATTGATTTGCAAAGATACTGTTGTAGACGAATGTTATTAACAACTGTAGAATCCATTCAACAAATTATTCCATTCTACGAAGCAATGAATAAGAGAAATCAGGAAGTACAAAACGAGTTAGAATAATTTGTCAAAGATTACTGGCATTAATGGTAGAATTATCTATAATAGCCGTGGTAGTAAAACAATTGAAATTGATGTAACTTCGGATGAAAAATTTCTTGGTCGAGTATGTGCACCATCTGGTGCAAGTGTTGGAAAATATGAAGCGACAAGTTTTCCAAATAATAATCCTGAAGAGAGTCTGGCATTATTAAAAAATAATTTAGATAAATTCATAGGCAGTGACCCAACCGATTTAAAATCAATTCATGAAATAATAAAAATCATAGATGATACTGAAGACTACTCAAAAATTGGTGGTGCATGTGCATTTGCAATAACAATTGCTACAACCGAATCAGCTGCAAAACTACAAAATATTCCATTTTACAAAATTATTAATCCAAATAATGATTTGAAATTTCCATTCCCCATAGGAAACATACTTGGGGGAGGGGCACATGCTGGTCCCGGTACACCAGATATTCAAGAAATTTTAGTTGCATCAACTGGTGCAAAAACAGTACATGATGCAATTGATATGAATCTACAAGTTCACAAAGAACTGCGCAATGTCATTCAGAAAAATGATCCAACCTTTACAAATGGACGAGGTGATGAAGGAGGTTGGGCTCCAAGATATGATAATGAAAAAGCATTAGAAATTTCTGTTAATGCAATTGAAAATTTGGGATTTACACTTGGAAAAGAAGTTTCGCTAGGAGTAGACTTTGCGTCATCAACCCAGTGGAATGAGCAAAAAGGAAAATATATCTATGATAGAGCTGGTTTTGAAAATGATCCTGGAGAGCAAATTGATTTTGCTGCTGGTATAATAGAGAAATACAAACTAGCTTATGCAGAAGATGCAGTGCATGAAGAAGCATTTGATGACATGTCAGAGTTAACTAAAAAATTTCCAAATACAATGATAACTGGTGATGATCTTACAGTAACTAACAAAAACATTCTTCAAAAGGCAATTGAGAAAAATTCATGCAATGCTGCAATTTTAAAAGTAAACCAAGCTGGAAGTCTGTACGATGCATTAGAATTTGCAAAACTCGCAAATCAAAACAGCATTAAGCTTATCACATCACATAGATCTGGCGAATCTAACGACTCCCACATAACCCACATAGGAATTGGAACTGGTTCAAAACTTCTTAAAGTTGGCGTCGTTGGAGGTGAAAGAGTAGCTAAATTGAATGAATTAATTCGCCTATCAGAGCATGATTTAATACATGGCATGGTCGACATTTAAAAAATAAGATGAGCGAACAAGCAGAAATACCAGACATTAAAAAGAAAGTAATTTCGACAGGAATTAGAGTCGGGACTAATGTCAAAACCAAATTTATGCGTCAGTTCATCAACCAAGCAAGCCCTGAGGGCTTGTACATGTTGGATGTTGATCAAACACTTGCAAGAATTAAAACCGTCTCAAAATTCATTAACCATTTCGATATCAAAAAAGTGATCATCTGTTCTGGAAGAGAGTATGCAAACATGCCAATTGAGAAATTTTGTGAATTAACAGGGGCTATAATGATGTTAGGTAGATTCATGCCAGGAACATTAACTAATCCATCGTTACCATTTTACACTGAACCACAACTCATACTAGTTTCTGATCCAGAGGTTGACATACAAGCCGTAATTGAAGCAACTAATGCGGGAATCCCTGTGGTAGGCATTGCAAATACTGATAATCTTACATCAAACATTGATGTTATCATTCCTGCAAACAACAGAGGTCGTAAAGCACTTGCAACAACATATTGGCTACTAGCAAGAGAAATTCTCATTCAAAAAGGCGAACTGGCAGAAAACCAAGACATGAAATATGAAATAGATGACTTTGAAACAAAAATCAAAGAAGTCGAAGACGAAGAATTTCAGAAGAAGAATTATAGAAGTAGATCTTAAAATAACTATTTGATATCAAAAGCAACGGCACCTGGAAAAATTATTCTTTTTGGAGAACATTTTGTTGTTCATGGAACACGCGCTGTAGTTGGTGCAATAAATAAGCGGGTTACTATAACATCAGAAAAAAATGATAGCGCTGCAATATCCATATCATCATCACTTGGAAAAGCAACAATTCCAATTACAGAAGAAGTAGATACTGTTGAGAAAAAATTCCGTCCATTTTTCTTTATTGCCAAGGAAGTGATCAGTAATCACAATTTTAAAAACGGAATTACAATGGATATCCAATCTGATATACCAATTGGAGCAGGACTTGGCTCTTCATCTGCATGTTGTGTCTCAGCAGCTGCATCAGTATCAAATCTGTTTGCAAAACCAGAAATCTCTGAGGTATTGGATCTAGCAATAGATGCAGAACGTACTATATTTCCAAGGACGTCAGGTGCTGACTGCACTGTTTCTGCACTTGGTGGAATTATAGAATATCAAAAGGAAAGTGATCCTAAACCTATCAAGACTGAACATGATTTTGATTTTGTTGTAGTAAATTCACAGAAAATGCACAACACTGATGCTGTCGTAAGCCGTGTAAATCAATTCAAAGATGATAATGCAGATACGTTTTCAGAATTATGTACAGAAGAAAACAATCTGATAACAAAGGCAGTAGATTCTCTCCAGACATTTGATCTTGAGACGATAGGAAAGTGTATGTCACAGAACCAAATTTTTCTGGAACGCATTGGCGTATCAAATGATCTTCTACTGGATATAGTGAAATCAATCGAAAAAGAGACATTCGGAGCAAAACTTACTGGTGCTGGTGACGGTGGGTGTGTTATCGCTCTTACAGAGCAAAGCAAAAAAGACTCTGTCGTGAAAAATATGAGCACAAAATACGAAACTTATCCAATTACAATAGAAAAAGTTGGCATGCAAGTTAATATCACCAATTAGGAGAAAAGTGGTATGATCCTAATCAAACTTGGCGGCTCCATAATAACAAACAAGGAAAAACCACTTTCTGCACGAAGAAAAACCATCAATAACATACTAAAACAGATACGAAAGATCAAAGAACCAAAAATTATAGTCCATGGAGGTGGATCATATGGACACTACTGGTCTGTCAAGTATGACATGCACACGAAACCAGCCAAATATGACCTGAAGGGCGTATCTGTTGTAAAAAATTCCATGATTGCACTGAACAAGATCATTCTGGACATGGCAGTAAAAAACAGATTAAACCCATACTCTTTGCCACCAACAGACTTTATGAGCGG
>CAYVWD010000058.1:0-7945 GCA_964455405.1 uncultured Candidatus Nitrosopelagicus sp.
CACATCACAAAAAACAAACAAGGATTATAAAAACCATACATGATTTTTTCTATGCGGGCGTCGCCCAGCCTGGTCAAAGGCGCTAGGTTGAGGGCCTAGTCTCTTAGGAGTTCGTGGGTTCAAATCCCATCGCCCGCACCACTATTTTGTGAAAATTATTTCTTTTTCTTGATTGCTTTGATTAGTTCTTGTCTACGTATCTCTTCTGTAAGTACAGATCTTGTTTCTTCAACTAGCATTCTATTTACATCAAGCTTTCTTCTTGTTTCCTTTACGATCTTATCATAACTTGCAAATGGGTACAAGAGAAGATACAAGTTCTCCATTGTGTCAAAGAGTTGAGTCGCACGCTTTGAATCACCTACTCTAATCTTGTCTATAACCTGACGCTTGAGTTCACCTATGCAATCAAGTAAACCTAGAATGTATGATTCATCTGAGACTTTCAATGTCTTTACAGATGGAATTTCCTTACCTTCAATCACTGCTAATAATGATTCAGCCTCAACAAGTTCCTGTTCTGGTGTAATAATATATCTAATTAAATCACCACCAGTCCTTTGTTTTAATTTTGCCAATTCAGATTTTGCTCTTGCGATTTTTTTCTTTGCAAGTTTCAAATCATTTTTGTGTATTGAAATAATTGCCTGACTACAAAGTATTATTGTCTCACGGTTATTCTTGATCAAAAATTCTCGCTTTGAATTTGTTTTTTCTAGATTTTTTGATATTAACGGTAAGGATGATTTTACATTTTTTATTGTCATAGAATGACGTGAGATTTCTTAGTTAAAGTCGTTTGCCAAAGCTCTTATTTTGGATATTTTTTTGTAAATTATGGAAATATCTGTAGATGATATGTATAAGATTGAAAACAAGGGCCATGAGATGGGTTTCTTGAAAAAATTCATGATGGAAAATGCAGGCGCTGCAGCTGTAAGACGATTAATTGAAAAAATAGGAATAGTGGAATCAAAAAATATTGTGATTTTTGTTGGTATGGGAAATAATGGTGGTGATGGTATGGTGATGGCAAGACATCTATCTGGGCATTCTGCAAAAGTTACCGTAGTACTTCTTGGTAGCCCTGATAAAATTAAAACTGACGAAAGTAGTTGGAACTGGTCAATTCTACAAAAAATGCCTTCTGTAAAATTAGTTAGTGGTGATTTTAGTAATTATGACTTTAAGCCTGATATTATAATCGATGCAATTTTTGGTACTGGTATAACAGGAGAGATTAAAGAACCATATGCCTCTGCCATAAATTATATCAACAAAACTAACTGTTTCAAATTTGCAGTTGATGTTCCTTCAGGACTAGATCCTCAAACAGGTGATACTGCAAATATCTATACGGATTGTGATATGACTGTAACATTTCATAAGATGAAAAAAGGAATTCCAAAAAGAAAAGATCTAACTGGTGAATTATTTGCTGAGAAAATTGGAATACCACCAGAAGCAGAGAACGATGTATTATGAAAGTATATCAAATTTCAGTAGGTCCAATTCAAAATTTTTCATACATTGTAGAAGATGAATCTACTCGTGAAGCAATTGTAATTGATCCATCTTGGGATTTAGATAAGATAATTCAGATAATTGAAGAGCAAAACCTCAATCCAAAATACATTGTGAATACACATTGGCATGATGATCATACAAGAGGAAATGAGGAACTATCTGCAGAATTAAGCATTAAGATTGTACAACATAACGAATCAGAACTAAATAATGACATGACAGTATCTGATGGTGATTCAATAAAGTTTGGCTGTTCTGAGCTTGTTGTTTATCATACACCAGGCCACTCAAAAGATAGTATTTGTCTAGTTGGTGACGGTAAAATTTTTTCAGGTGACACACTTTTTGTAGGAAATTGTGGAAGAATTGATCTTCCAGGTGGAAGTTCAAGAGAATTATACCATAGTCTGTTTGATGTAATTTCAAATCTGGATGACGGATTGATAATGTACCCAGGTCACGATTATGGCTCTAGTCAAACTTCCACTATTGGAAATGAAAAGATGACAAATCCAGTAATGCAAAAAATTACTGAAGAAGATTTTGTTATGAGAATGGGTGGATAAATTGTCCATCATCTGTCATGGAAATGAACAAAATGCAAAAAACTTCGTAAATTCATTACAAAAAAAACGTTTCACGTTTTCATTAGTAGTTTCCTACACTGAAACATGTGAAATTCCAGGAATAACTATTGCAGGAGCAGATAAGGAATTTTTAAAATTTACATCACCGGCTGATGCAGAGTATCTAAGTTACGGAAAGTGTAGATGCATTGACTCCATACCAATGTCACCAGATGGAAAACCAACTCCTGCTTTATTAACAAAAGTGGCATTAAACACAGCAAGAATTCCTCATTTTGTTATAAATGCAGGAAGCAAAATATCACCAGACACACTTTCGTTTGATTCAGAACTACCTAGTGGGAAAAATATCTCTGAGACACCAGCACTGACAACCGGCGATATTCACAACGCAGTAGAGTTTGGTAAGCTTGTTGGTAATTCAATATCTCAATCAACCGATTGTCTTGTAATAGGTGAGAGTATTCCTGGTGGCACTACAACTGCATTAGCCGTACTCAAGGGATTTGGAATTGATACTAGTGTTAGTTCTAGCATGCCAAAAAATCCCATCGAGATAAAAAATAAAGTAGTATCTACTGCACTACAACGCAAAAAATCAGATGACGCTTTTGAAATTATTTCCGAACTTGGAGATCCTATGATTCCTGTATGTGCAGGAATGTTATCAGAGGTATCAAAAAACATTCCTGTCATCTTGGCAGGTGGTACTCAGATGACTGCAGTTTTGGCTTTTGCCAAAATAATTGGTTATGAAAAAAATAACAC
The DNA here is from genome assembly GCA_964455405.1 of uncultured Candidatus Nitrosopelagicus sp. Classification (GTDB taxonomy): domain Archaea; phylum Thermoproteota; class Nitrososphaeria; order Nitrososphaerales; family Nitrosopumilaceae; genus Nitrosopelagicus. The sequence goes on from CAYVWD010000058.1 coordinate 2,883, forward strand.
TGCAATAGGATGCACTTCTTATATTATTGATGATGAAGACGCTAGATTCTTAGAAACTGTAAAACAAATTGACGATATTGCAATACTAACAATTGATCCAAAGCTAGTTGATTCACAATTTTATGGATTAAGATCTTATTCTGAAGGTTTTGTAAAAGAAGGAGCAGGTGCAGGTGGAAGTTTGGTGGCATCCATTCTAAAAACTGGAATAACTTCTCATAAACTGCTAGAATTAATAGAAAAAGAATATCAAAGAATTTCTACTTTACAGTAACTGATTTAGCAAGATTCCTTGGATAATCTGGGTCAGTGTCCTTTTCAAGAGCAGAATAATATGCAAGTAGCTGTATCGGAATAATCTCGACTAATGGATACATTGATTCATCAATTTTTGGAATCGGAATCCAATAATCGTAGATATCGCTTTTTTTATCAGAAATTCCAATAATTTTGGCTCCTCTTGCCTTAATTTCACTTGCACTGTTTATTGTATCAGTGTATGTAGTATCATCAGGGTTAATGATTATTACAAATACATGTTCATCCATCAAGGCGAGTGGACCATGTTTTAATTCTCCAGCTGGAATTCCTTCTGCATGAATGTATGTGAGTTCTTTTAATTTTAGTGCAGCTTCTTTTGCTATTGGAAAATGTATTCCCCTACCAAGGACATAAATGTCTGAGATGTCTTTGAGTACCTTTGCAAGTTGTTTTATTTCAGAATGATTTTCAAGTATTTTTGACATTGAATTAGACACTTGACTCCAATCAGGTTTCATGCATCCATTACAAAGTTTATCGGTGATTTTGTAAAGTATTGCAAGTTGTGACGTAAAGCTCTTTGTAGCTGCAACTCCAATCTCTGGACCACAGTTTAACCCCACGACAACATCAGATTCTTGTGATAGAGATGAGTTTAGATGGTTGATAACAGACAAAATTTTTGCATTTGAATTCTTTGCAATCTCAACTGCTTCTAGCACATCCGCACTTTCACCACTCTGTGACATCACTATCAAAGTAGAATTTTCCTCTATACTATCAGGCGCAAATTGTAATTCACTTGAGATAATTGGCTCTATCTTTAGTTTAGCATATTTTGACATTAAATATTTTGAAAGTCTGGATGAGTTGTAGCTTGTACCGCTACCAGTAATGTACAATGTTTTTGAATCTGCAATATGTTTTACCATCTCATCAATCTTCTCTTCATTACCAACATTCAAAATTGTCTCCGGCTGTTCTGATATTTCTTTAAGTGTAAAATGTGCATAGTCTCCCTTGTAGACATCTGCAAATTCCTTTGAAACCTTCGTGATCTGATGTTTTATTTCTGTACCATCAAAGTGGCAAATCTCTAATCCAGTTCCGTTTACTATAGCAAAATCTTCGTTGTCAATGTATATTGCATCATCTGTGCGTTCAATGAACCCAAGTACATCACTAGATAAATAATAACTATTCTTTCCAATACCAATTATCAATGGTTCATGGAACCTAGCAGCTGCAAGCGTACCATTTTCAAAAATTACTACGAATGCATAATGACCTTTTAATTTGGAAACTGTATCAATAATCGTCTGTTTTATGTCAGAAGTTTGGTCAAAGTTTTTCTGAATTAAATTTGCAATTACTTCCGTATCTGTATCACTTTGAAATTTATAGCCATCAGCGATCAAATTTTCTTTTAATTCTTGAAAATTTTCAATAATTCCTTTATGAACGATTGCAATCTTTCCAGAATTACTAGAATGTGGATGTGCATTAGAATCAGTTACTTTTCCGTGTGTAGCCCATCTTGTATGACCTATTCCAGTCATACCAGGTAAATCATCCAGATGAATTGCATTATTTACTTGGACTACTTTACCTATTCCTTTTTTTACTAGAATTTTGTTTTCTGATTTTGTAGCTACACCAACACTATCATATCCACGATATTCCATTTTCTCCAAACCTTTTACGAGGATTGGCGCAGCTAAATTTTTTCCGTAATAACCAATTATAGAACACATCTTTCTATCTTCAAATAATCTGACATATGAAGATAAGCTTAACTGATAATTATTCAGTTGAAGGTTTTTCTTCAGTTGAAGGTTTTTCTTCAGGGCTAGTCTCCTGGATTTCTAAATTCTCCGTTTCAGGACTACCAAGATCAGATTCTGGTTCTGATAAAATCTTATTAAAAATCGACTCTGGTGTTAATTTTATCTTATCTTCTTCATCAACTTTTACCACATATGATGGTATATTGACAATTCTATCACCAATCATTATATGACCATGTGATACTGCTTGGCGTGCTTGGTATGGAGTTTTAAAATACAATTTTCTCATTATGACACTTTGTAATCTACGTGATAACAAATCATTGATTTCTAAATTTAACACATCATCTAATGCTGCGTTTTGCTCGACCAAACCAATTCTAGATAAGGAATTCATCAAAATTGGTTCTTCCTTATTTCTAACATCTTGGCTTAATGCAAGAAGTGAACGAGCTTGGTTTCTTACTCTAGACAGTTCAGTTCTAGCCTTCCATAATTCACGTTTTGTTTTCAAACCAAAAGTTCCTAGAATCTTAAGTTCTTCCATCTTTAACTCAAAATTAAAAGGACGCTTTGGCTTTTTCCACACTCTTCTAAAATTTTTAGTATCTCCCATCTTTTATCTACTCTTTCTTTTCTGTCTTAGATGCATCTTTTGCTGGTGCTGCTGCATCTTTTGCTGGTGCTGTTCCGTCTGTTGCTGCTGCTTCGCCTGCTGCTGGTGCTGTTCCGTCTGTTGCTGCTGCTTCGCCTGCTGCTGGTGCTCCTGCACCACCTCTTGCTGGTAACACTTTACCACCTTTTGCAACTCCTACGGCACCACCTTTTATTCCGGTACATCTTGTCCTTTGACCTCTGACTTTTAATCCATACATATGTCGGTATCCTCTCCAACTAAGCACATTCTTTTCTCTTTCAACATCATTTCTTAGATTAAATGCAATATCAGATGTAATCAGGTGCATGTCATCACCCGTCTCAATATCTTTTTGACGGTTTAGAAACCAAATTGGAAAATTATATGATTTAGGATCTTGTATCATTTTTTCAATTGAAGAAACCTGATCTGGAGATAATGTTCCAATTCTTGAATCTGGGTTAATTTTTAAAATTTGTAACATAGAATTTGCAAACATGTAACCAATACCACGGATCTGAGTTAAACCAATCAAAGTCATTTTTTCACCAGGAATATCATTTCCTAAGATTCGAATCAGATTTTCGTATTGACTACTCAAGTAGCAAAACTCTCTGTTACCCCATTAAAAACCATGCTGAAAATATATTCATTCAATTCAGCATCAGGATAATATTATAAATCTGGATTTTTTGATATCATTATGGAAGATTCTGACTTTTCGCCCGAAAAGATTCTGGATTGTATATTTGATACTGAGATATCAGAGATTTTGGCTGAAATGGAAACAGATCCAAAACATTGTTCTATTCTTTCAGAAAAATTTGGAATTACACCTAAAGATCTACAAGCAAAGTTGTCATATCTAGTAAAATATGACTTTGTCAATGAATCTGGCCAGGAAAATGACATCACGTATTCAGTAAATTCTGCAAAATTATCTGAGATTATGGAATCTAGTCATGACTATAAGAATGTGGAAGACGGGCTTGCTAAAATGGATTCATTTCTTAATTAGATACTTCTCGTTTTCTTTGTCTAACTAGTATAATACCTACAACTATGACTCCTACCATACCAATTAGTAGCATTGCAAACCCTATCATTGAGATTGAATATGCTGATGTATTTGGAACATGACCAATTCCTCCAATAACATTAACTAAATCATCATTAGTTGTTTCTATCACCAGTATGTATGTCCCAGACTCTATAATCTCAAAATAACCTTCAAATGAATTTGTAACTACAGAATTTGTTGTGATTTTACTTTTCGATGGATCTAAGATAGCAATTGATAGTGAAACTTCCAAAGATTCCATTGTTTGAACAACGAAAACTCCCTCTGAATTGATATTTGGGTCTAATTCTGCTGGTATTTCCATTTTATTGAGACCATCAATCTGTCCTTCCTGAGTTATGATACCTGATGTGATTGCCTGTGAACCTACAAACAATAATGCTGCACCAATTCCAATTAATCCACCAATTATGACTAGAAATTTCGTTGCTTTTGCCATCTGTGTCCTATACTTTACCTATATTTTTAGTAGGCTGTGTGTTTTTTTTGAAATAAGAAAAATTATCCATTTTTTGTCAATTTTTTTATCAATAATTAATAAATACCACGTAAAGGGCGTTTTTACATGAAGATTGCTGGCATTACGTCAATTTTCTTATTATCTGTATGCATTCTATCATATGGTTTGACTGGTGCCGCAAATGCACAAAGTCAAGAAGCTCCATTATCAGTAAATACTGATTATCCAGCATATGCCGAAGATTCTACAATTTACATCTCTGGTAAAGTCAGAGATTCATCACTAGCTAAAGATCCAACTCCAGTTATTCTCAGAGTTGTAAATCCTGATGGAACTATTGTTGGAGTAGCACAACTTGATCTAAATTCAAATAATGAGTATTCAACTTCATTTGTTTCCACAGGTCCATTGTGGAAGGCTGGTGGTGAATATACAGTATTGGCACAATACGGTGCTCAGAAAGGAGAAGCAACATTTACTTTTACTGGTGGTGATGGCACACGAACTACTACACCAGAACCACAAGAAGTAATCATCGCAGAACCAGTCATTAAAGAACCAGTCATCGAAGAACCAATAGTAGAACAAACACCAGAACCGGTAATGATTGCTGAACCAGAACCAGAACCAGAACCACAACCAATGTGTGGTGAAGGAACAGTTCTTCAAGATGGAAAATGTGTTGTTGAAGAAAAGGGTGGCGGCTGTCTAATCGCAACTGCAGCATACGGCTCTGAAATGGCACCACAGGTACAGTTCTTGCGAGAGATTAGAGATGGTAAGATAATGGCAACACAATCAGGCACTGCATTCATGACAGGATTCAACCAGTTCTAT
>CAYVWD010000059.1:0-4157 GCA_964455405.1 uncultured Candidatus Nitrosopelagicus sp.
TGAGATTCATTAAATATGTAAAAACTAAGGTATAAATTTAGAAAATCGAGTTTTTGTTTAGATGGCAGCACAAGCAACAAAAGCAAACATGCCAGTTGTATTACTCAAAGATGGCGCTGAACAATCAAAAGGTAGGGAAGCCCAAAAAAACAACATTGCGGCTGCAAAGATAATTGCCGAGATTGTTCATACAAGTTTAGGTCCAAGAGGAATGGATAAAATGCTAGTAGACTCCCTTGGCGATGTTACAATTACTAATGATGGAGCCACAATTCTTAAAGAAATTGATGTTCAACACCCAGCTGCAAAAATGCTTGTTGAAATTTCTAAAACTACTGATAATGAAGTTGGTGATGGCACAACATCTGCCGTAATACTTGCGGGCGCACTACTTGAGAACGCAGAATCGCTAATAACACAAGACGTTCACCCAACAATTATTGTTGATGGTTATAGGAAAGCTGCTAAAAAAGCAAGACAATTTTTAGATAATATCGCAGAAAAAATAACCGCAAATGATAAATCGTCACTATTGAAGATTGCAAAAACTTCAATGCAAACTAAACTAGTGAGAAAAGACTCTGAGAAATTAGCTGAAATGGTTGTTAAAGCAGTCATCTCCGTAGCAGAAAAAAACAATGAGAAATTTACTGTTGACATTGATGATATTAAAGTTGAAAAGAAGTCTGGCGGCTCAATTAATGACTCCGCCATTATTCAAGGAATTGTACTAGACAAAGAAATCGTTCACTCTGGAATGCCAAAGAAAATAACTGGTGGTAAAATTGCACTTGTAAACACCGCACTTGAAATTAACAAAACCGAAACAGATGCAAAAATCAACATTTCAAATCCACAACAAATGAAATCATTTTTGGATGAAGAAAACCGAATGTTAAAAACAATGGTTGACAAAGTTATTGGTTCTGGAGCAACTGTGGTATTATGTCAAAAAGGGATTGATGATATGGCCCAACACTATCTTGCCAAAGCAGGAATTCTAAGCGTTAGACGTGTAAAAGAAAGCGATATGACAAAACTTGCCAAGGCTACAGGCGCACGAATTGTTACTAATTTAGACGATTTATTTGAAAAAGATCTAGGCTCAGCCGAACTAATTCATGAGAAAAAAGTTGAAGAGGATAAATGGGTTTTTGTAGAAGGATGTAAACACCCCAAATCTGTCACACTGTTACTACGTGCTGGCTCTCAAAGGGTTGTTGATGAAGTAGAAAGATCAATTCATGATTCATTAATGGTTGTTAGAGATGTTATGGAACTTCCCTCAATTGTAGCCGGAGGTGGTTCTCCAGAAACATTCGCCGCAACAAAAATAAGAGCTTGGGCTAAATCTCTAGAAGGCAGGGAACAACTTGCAGTTGAAAAGTTTGCAGATTCATTAGAAGCTATTCCTTTAGCATTGGCAGAAAACGCTGGAATGGATCCAATTGACACATTAACAAACCTACGCTCCAAACAAATCAAAGGCGAAAAATGGATTGGAATTGATGTCATGAAGGCAAAAGTTGGAAACATGAAAACCAGTGATATCATCGAGCCACTAGCAGTTAAGCAACAGATAGTTTCTGCCGCCGCAGAAGCAGCCTGTATGATCCTTAGAATTGATGATGTTATTGCAACCGCGAAATCTGCAGGTCCACCACCAGGAGCTGAAGGTGGAATGCCACCAGGAATGGGTGGAATGGGGGGAATGCCACCAGGAATGGGTGGAATGCCTGACATGGGCGGAATGATGTAATTATCAGTAAATCTTTAAAAAAAACAATTTTAGAATTTAGTTAGATTGACAAAAAGAAAGAAAAATAGATTTTTTAAAAAACCAGATTCTCATAGCAAAACAGAAATCGAAAATACGGCACCAGAAAAAACTCAAAATGAGTCCGTATATGAAGCACCACCATCAAGATCATGGCTCACAACAGGCACAAAATATGCCTACATAATAGCAGCTGCAGCACTTCTATCCGGCGTGTTTACTCCCTTTACAATCGGCGAAGAAATCAACACTGTAATTCTTGGCATGCTAATCACATTTACTGCTTTGGCGGGAGGAGTTTTAATTTTTAAGGGAATTAAACAAATAAAACCTTCATCGATATCAGTTTTGATCGGCTTATCTCTAATGATCATCTCGTTAATCTTAATTTACATACTAGCAAATGAGAGTTTTGGAGCATTCAAGCTCTAAAACACTCTATAGCAACTCGGAAATATTAGAAACTATTTTCTCATGAACAAAACCGTTAGTCGCCAAAAGCCCATTTAAATGAAAGACATTATCGGTATTGTATACTAACTCATTTCCTAAAAGGTCTGTCATTTTCCCACCAGCCTCTGAAATTACACACCATGAAGCTGCGGTATCCCACTGATGCATCCTAGTTGTAGTTGTTAAGTAAATATCAGCTCTTCCTGACGAAATCTCCATTACTTTCAGAGTACTTCCTATCTGAGCGGTTTTTGAAATTTGCAAGTGCTCCAACAATTGTTTTTCCTTATCAGATAGATGATGCCTACTAACTAATGCCAAACCATCTTTTACCTCTCTGGTATCTCTGCAAGAAATTTTTTCCCATTTTTCAGAATCATAACAAAATGCGCCAAGACCCTTTTCCCCATAATACAGAATTTTCTGAGTAGGAAGATAGACGAGTCCCATTACAGGCACGTGATTTTCTACCAAACCAACTAAGACTGTGAATTCTCCTGTACGGTTCACAAAATCCTGAGTTCCATCCAGCGGGTCAACAATCCAAACCTTTTCACTGTCCAACCTAGATTTGTCGTCCTCATCTTCTTCTGACAATATTGGAATTCCAGTTTTCTTCAGAACAGATTTGATAATTTTATTGCTTTCCAAATCAGCCTTTGTAACTGGCGAATCATCTTCTTTTTTGATCACCTCAAAATCAGTTTCGTAAACCTCCCGAATCTTCTCACCAGCCTGAATGATGGCATCTATTATACCATCAAGATTTGGAATTTTGGAAGAAAATGGTAGAGATGTCATTTTATGTATTTTGTGTTAATTCAGGCTTGAGAGTCCAGGCTACAGCTAATGCCACGAACGGAATTGAGATGAAAGCAATCATTTGTAAAATGACAATCAATTGTGGTTCAGCAACATCTGGATCTGTAATAATCCATGGCAATGGAAGTGTGACAATAAACCAAATACCACCTAAAAGACCAATGATCTCGACTTTTCTCTTTGTTTTAGGATTCATCACACACACTACATCCTCTTAGAATTTAATTCCAAATGTCCATCTACGATTTACCACATAATTTATGCCACCTGCAATTGCAATTCCCACTCCTGCTGCATACATATAGTATACTGCAGCGCCTTCTACCAAAACAGATGTGATTCCAAGCTGAATTCCCATGCCAATAAGGCTGACAATTAAAAATTTAACATACATGACACTATTTCTCTGCTCCTCAATCGAACCACTGAAAGTCCAAAATCGGTTAAACAAAAAATTTGAGCTTATTGAAACTGAAATGGCAATAATCTGAGATGCAGTATACCAATAACCTGCAAGATCAGTGAGTGCATATAATATTCCGAGATTGACTAAAACACCAGATGCCCCTACAGCATAATACTTGATTGCATGTTTTGCAAACAATGAAAATCCACCAGTGTTTTTACCTTCATCAATCGTCATATTTTTCGTAAGAATACCTTGTATTATTACCAAGCTATTCACCACACACTTGTTTTTCATAAACTCCTAGTTTTTTGCAAAAAATTCATGATTTATTTAAATAATATAAAATCGCATACAGCTTAATGCTTAAGGTTGTAAAACCTATCGACTAAAGCAGCATGGCTCTGTAAACCCAAAAATGTTAACGTGCAGGCGTGAAAAGAGAGGTGTTCTCTCAGCGGTTTACGAAAGGGTCATGCCACCATTTTAAATGCTGATTCTTGATAGTGATATACTGACAGAGCCTTCCAAATTACCAAATCGCTCGACTGTAATATCATAATTGCAAGTTTTCTGATTTGGGCATTGTTGATTTGAAATCACCACATTTTCTTTCCCGATATATTCCCACGTATAGTATTTTGAGATTCCAGTGTCTACCAATGTTTTATCCAAAACAAACAATTCAGAGAAAACCTC
>CAYVWD010000060.1:0-2646 GCA_964455405.1 uncultured Candidatus Nitrosopelagicus sp.
TTCGTTGAAGAGGAATTTGATTTATGGTTTAAACAAATTCTTGATCGAGAATGGCATAAACTAACAAAAGAAATTGAGCAAAAACGCACAAGAATTTCCGAAGGACTAGCACGTAGATTTACTGGTTTGGGAATTAAGGAATCAGACATAGATAAAATCTTAATATCCATGTCACTAAAAACAAAAAAACCTACAGAGTGGTCAGATTCTGAGATAATGGAATTTCTAAAATCATTAAGACGGTCATCTAAACCAACTATAATTGCAGCTAACAAAGCAGATTTGTGCGATGATCTTGCGATTATACAAAAAATGTCGGCAGATTTTATAACAATTCCATCTAGTGCTGAAACTGAATTTTTATTAAAAAAGGCTACAAAAGCTGGAATCATCAAGTATACTCCTGGTGATGATAACTTCATAGGTAATACTGATAGCGAATTATCTGAGCAACAAAATAATGCATTACACCTTGCAAAAAATGTTTTAACAAAAATTGGTGTTACAGGAATACAAAAAATTCTAAACACGATAATTTTTGATGTAATGAATTTGATAGTTGTTTATCCCGTAGAAGATGAATCAAAACTTTGCAACAAGAATGGTCAAGTTTTACCTGATGCCAGACTATTACATTCTTCTGCCACTGCAAAGGAACTTGCTTTTACCATTCATCAAGATATAGGAAATGGATTTCTTCATGCAATTGACGCGAAAACAAAACAGAGAATTGCCGCAGATCATCAATTAAAAAACGGTGATATAGTAAAGATAGTCTCAACATTGAGTAGGGGTTAAAATGAATTGTTTGGGGATTGAAAGTACTGCACACACGTTCTCTTGCGCGATTATTGAAAAAAAGAGAAAATCTGGAAAAATTCTTTCAGATATTAGAAAGATTTACCTACCTCCAGATGGTCAAGGAATTCACCCAAGAGAAGCGTCACGCCATCATATTGAGAATAGCCCCAAAGTCCTCGCAGAATGTTTAGATCAAGCAAAAATCAAAATAAGTGATCTGGATATGATTGCATACGCAGGAGGTCCTGGTTTGGGTCCTTGTCTAAGAGTTGGTGCAGTAGTTGCTAGATCAATTGCATCATATCATAAAATTCCAATTTATCCCGTGAATCATGCAATTGGTCACATTGAATTGGGAAAATTATTAACAGGTGCAAAAAATCCACTTGTTCTTTTAGTGTCTGGTGGTCATACAATGCTGCTTGCATTCTCTTCTGGAAGATGGAGAGTATTTGGTGAAACTTTGGATATAACACTAGGACAGTTATTAGATCAATATGGTCGTTCACTAGGTTTTGCATCTCCATGTGGTAAAAAAATCGAAGATCTCGCAACGAAGTCAACTAATTTCATAAATTTACCATATACTGTGAAAGGAAATGATGTATCATTTTCAGGATTACTTTCGGCAACAAAAAATATTTCCTCAAAGGATGTAAACGCTGCTTGTTATTCACTTCAGGAAACTGCATTTGCAATGATTGCAGAAGCAACTGAGCGTGCATTAGCATTTACAAGGAAGAAAGAACTTATGATAGTAGGCGGAGTTGCCGCAAATAAAAGATTATCATCAATGTTGAAAAATGTATGTAAAAATCAAAAGTCAAAGTTTTTTGTAGTTCCTCTTAATTACGCTGGTGATTGCGGTTCACAGATTGCATGGACTGGAATTTTAGAATCAACTGTTAAAAAAGGTGCAAATATTAAAAATACATTTGTTAAGCAATCTTGGCGCTTAGATACAGTAGATATTAGTTATTGATTTTTTACCTCTTCAATTGCATCCTGAATATCTTCTAGCCAACCACCAGTGCCGAATACACCAAATTTGTAAGTCTTTTCACCATCAACTGTTTTAGTTTTAATACAAATTTTTTTGATAAATCTACCTTCTTTCCAGACATCTAGAAGCTCATTTAATGGAATATCAATTACTGTTTCACCCATTTTTGTTGAAAAGTCTGCAATCCTACTTTTTCTCTTATCAAAAGCAATTCTTTGGTTTGTAAGAGTAAGTATGCCTGTACCTAATTCATCTTCATTACAGTCTTCCTGCTTCAATCTCTTTTCGCCTGGCTCCATACTAATTATTCTAATTGATTGTAATTAATCGTTTTTCCTTTGAAAGACTATAAATCACATAAATCAAAAAAAAATGTGAAACAAAAATACAGAGAATACCTAAAGCTTAACAAGAATATCCTTATAGCATTTGCAGTATCAATCGCAATTTCTGCAATCGCCGCAGATTATTTTGCCAGTCAAGAAGATTATCTTAACAGTACTTTCACTTTAATCGTAGATTACGCAGTATTTTTTTCTGTATTTGGAGTACTATTCTATCTTGATAATAGGAAAAAATACATTTTACAAAATGGCGAAACTGACAAATCATTATTAAAATCAGATCTAATCAAGATAATTTCTTCATTAGGAATTGGTGAAGTTGTTTATACCATTGCAAGATGGAGTTTACAGTATTACCTACTTCTACTGAATTATGAACCATATATGGCGTCAATAATCTCACAGTTAATCTCAACTGTAATCTATATGGCTACTCTAAATCTTACAATCAAACTAACAAAATTATTTAAAGATTGATCTAGTCCAAATCAATCTTTG
>CAYVWD010000061.1:0-9631 GCA_964455405.1 uncultured Candidatus Nitrosopelagicus sp.
TTTTTTGGAGTAATGATTTTAGTAGCGATTTTTTTGATATCACTTACACTAACACTATTAATCATACTAATTATTTCATTAAGGTTTTCAATTTTATTTTGGAGTAATTCTTGTGTTCCAATAAAATTAGCAACAGATCTACTGTTTTCCATTCTAAGCAACATTCTTCCAATAGTTAATCTTTTTGAATTTATAACTTCATCTTCTGATAAGTCATTACAAATTTTTGAAAGTTCTGAAATTAATATTTTGATTGTTTCATTTAAATTTGAAGGTGCTATACCCGCCTCAATTATAAAAATTCCACAATCTGAAAAAGATTGACTTGAACTATGTATGTCATACGCTAATGCTCTTTTTTCTCTAAGTTCTTCAAATAATCTACTACTCATTGTTCCACCTAAAATAATAGATAATAAGGTTAATGCAAACCTCTCTTTACTTTTGTATGAAATACCATGGAAACCTATAGAAATGTTAGTTTGTTCGGTTTTTCTTTCTTCAAAAATTATTTTAGGTCCTTCGAAATTATTTTGAAAAGGGTACATTTCCTGAATTTTTTTATCAGTAAAATCTCCCATGTTTTTTTTAACCTGATTAACGATTTCCGTATGATCAACATTTCCTGAAACGGCTATAACTGTATTTGATGCAACATATTGACTTTCAAGGTATTTAATCATTTTAGGTCTAGAAATTTTCCGCACAGAATTTACTGTTCCAGCAATATCTCGTCCCATAGGTTGGTCAGGCCAGATTAATCTTTCTAAGTTCATTTGGACTTTAGTTGGAGAAGAATCAATCGATGCTCGAATTTCTTCGTAGATAACTTTTTTTTCATTATCTATATCTTCACTTCTAAGTAGAGAATTTTTTATCATGTCAGAAATCACTTCTATACCATCTTCGTAATTTATCTTTGGAATCATGCACCAATAACCTGTAATTTCTCGATCAGTGAATGCATTAATTGTTCCTCCAACATTTTCAACAACAGAGGAAATTTCTTTTGGGGTAGGTCTTTTTTTTGTTCCTTTAAATAAAACGTGTTCAAATAAATGTGAAGCACCTGATAAATTTACAGATTCATAACGTGAACCTGCACCAAAAAGATAGTTAATTGATACACCGTTTGTATGTTGAATAGTATTTGTAACAATTCTTAATCCATTATCAAGAACAGTTTTTTTATTATCAGCTGATATTATTGATTTATTCAAATTGCCCCTTATTTTTTATGAATTAGTAAACATTAATTTATTTTCACATAAAACTTTGTATTCAAATAATGATTTTTACGAAACGTTTCAAAAGTTTAAACAGTAAAATTTATTGAGAAGATTCATGGTTAATATTATAAGAGATAAATATTTGTATAAATTAAGAAATTTTTTATCCTATGAAGGATACATACTTATTATATTAATATTTTGTATTGCACTTTTTTTAAGACTATATGGATTAGATTGGGATAACAAAACTCTTTTTCATCCTGATGAACGTGCATTATTGATGCAAGTTAATAATCTTCATCTTCCACAATTATCTAATTGGACGGACTTATTTAAACCTGAAATTAGCCCATTACATCCGGGATCTTTTAATTGGGGTAGTTTTCCTCATTATTTATTGAAAAGCATTCAATATTTACTTTCACCATTTAAATGGTTGGATATTTATGAATTAAGATTTCCAGGCAGAATAATAATGGCTATTTCAGACATTATTACAATAAGTTTTATATATCTAATTTGTAAAGAAAATTTTTCTAGAAGAATTGCAATTCTTGCTTCAATTTTCGCATGTTTCTCAGTTATACATATACAGTTAAGTCATTTTTTTGCTGTAGATATTTTAATGACAACTTTAATTGTAGGAACCATTTATTTTTGTCTTAGAATAGTTAGAGAGTCAAAAATTTCCAATTCTATTTTTGTTGGAATTGTTTTCGGTTTAGCTTTAGCGACAAAATTTTCAGTCTTACCATTAATTATCCCAATTTTATTAGCACACATTATTTCAGCTAATAATTTTGGAAAGAAAACACTTGAATGGAATAATGAAATAAATTATTTAACAATTTCAAAAAGGTTATTAATTTTTTTGTTTTCTACCCTAGTTACTCTAATTTTATTCCAACCATACATGTTTCTTGATTTCAGTTCATATCTTTCTGATATTTTCACACAATCATCAATGGTTAATATGAATGTTGATTGGCCTTTTACTAGACAATATATCGACACTCCAAAATATTTTTATCAAATATTCCAGTTATCAAAATGGGGATTGGGACCAATTTTAGGGATAATTTGTTGGATTTCATTAATCCATATTCTTATTGATAGTTTTTTGTATAAAAGAAAAGTTGAATTGATTATTCTTTCATGGGTTGTACCTTATTTTCTTATTACGGGTTGGTTTGATGTTAAATTTTTAAGGTACATGTTGCCGCTAGTCCCATTTTTATTAATTTTTGCAAGCAGATCACTTTTTTTATTTTATGAAAAATCAATAAATTGGAATAAAATATTTAGGTTAGTGCCAATTGCATTAGTATTGATTACAACTATCCATTATTCATTTGCATTTGTGAGTATTTATTCTGAGCCTCACCCATCAGTCTTAGCATCGGAATGGTTAAAAGAAAATACCAAAAATGGGGATAAAATTCTTCAAGAACATTGGGATGAAGGTCTTCCTAAAATTAGTGGTCTACAAATGTATGAACGTTTAGAAATGTATAATCCGGATTCAATTAAAAAATTTTCAAAAATTACGAATCAATTAGAAGATTCAGATTTCCTCGTTTTGATTACAAATAGACTCTATGGAACTATACCAAGACTACCTGAGAGATATCCAATCAGTACAAATTTTTATAGTTTGTTATTTCAAGAAAAATTAGGATATGAATTAGTTTATGATCATAGTAAATCTTCTTCTTTTTTAGGTTTTACTTATTTTGAAGATCCTTTTGCTCGTATTAATTTAGACAAACCTAAATTAAATAATCACTCTTCCGGTTTAGTTTTTAAAGGAATGGGTTGGGCAGACGAAAGTTTTAATGTTTATGATCATCCACAAATAATGATTTTTAAAAATATTGATCTAATTAGTAATGAAAAATTGATGCAATTACTTGAAGTGGGTAAATTGTACGATCAATTAAAGGAATTTGAAAATATAAGTACAATGACATTTTCAGAAAACAAATTCGAAATACAGAAGAAAAATGGTGATTGGAGCAAAATATTTTATCTAAAGAATAATCATGAAATAATTTCAGTTTTACTTTGGTATATGGTGTTACAAATGTTAGGTTTTTTAGTTTTACCAATTGTGTTTCGTGTATTCGGACAATTGCCAGACAAAGGATATCTTTTTTCGAAGATTATAGGATTAACTTTAACATCATATGTTTCTTGGGTAATAGTTAGTTTAGGATTGGTTAGATTTAATTTATCTTCAATATTACTCTCTATTTTTATTTTACTTTTATTTTCGATAGTTTTTCTATGGGGTAAAATTTCTGAAATTTCCCATTGGTTAGTTGATAATAAAAGACGCATATTTATTTGGGAATTCCTATTTATTTTATTATTTTTATTATTTTTATTATTACGTGCTTATAATCCTGATTTATGGCATCCATTTAGAGGTGGAGAAAAACCTATGGATTTTGCATATCTAAATGCAATAGTTAAATCCTCTATTCTTCCTCCATATGATCCTTGGTATTCAGGTGGATATATGAATTATTACTATTTTGGTCAATTTATGGTTGCTAATTTAATAAAATTAACTGGAATTGTTCCATCAGTATCATATAATTTGTCCCTTGCAACATTTTTTTCTCTTTCTGCAGTAGCAGTTTTTTCAGTTTTATTAAATTTTATTTATTTATCTAAAAAATCCTATGGATTCCCTTTTTGGTCAAATAAGTTACCTTGGGGAATTTCAATTGTTTCTATTTTATTTGTGTTAATTTTTGGAAATATTGATGGTTTAATACAGTTTTCCGGAATAATTTCAGATTATTTTACGGGTGAACAAATTAGGAGTTTTGATTTTTGGAGAAGTTCACGCATGATGAGTAGTGATTCATTGGGATTTGAAATAACTGAATTTCCCTTTTTTACTTTTTTATTTGCAGATCTTCATGCACATTTATTAGTAATTCCTATTTATATCACTGCGATATTTTTTCTCTTTTCTCATTATTTATCAATAGGGAAAAGAGAAAATCAATTAATTAAATATTCCAGAATTTTTCTATTAGGTATTTTATGTGGTGCTGTATGGATTACAAACACTTGGAATTATCCTACTATCGTATTTTTATCTTTTGTAGTAATTTTAGGAGGAGAATTATTGTTTGGTTACGGCTATATTTTACAAAGGATAATCAGAGGATTCTTTACGGTTTGCTTGTTTTTATTTGTTAGTTATATTTTCTTTTATCCATTTCACACAAGCTTTGAACTATTCAATAATGGAATTTTAATTAGTGATTATCAAACTGATTTATTTAGATTTCTTGGGATACATTTTTTCTTTTTATTCATTATTACTTCATGGATAGTTATGAATTACGTTATATATGTACCAGATAAATTCAGGAATAAATTTTTTATCATTCCTTCAATAAATTCAATTAATAAAAATCTATGGATTTTTGCTGTGTTTATTTTAGTGATTGTTTTAATTTTAAGAATATTATCATTTCAATGGACGACATTAATTTTTCTCTCTTTCTTTTCTATATTTTTCATTTGGTCTTTCTTTTTAATTTACAAGAATCAACCTGCAAAAAGTAGGTATACTTTTGTGTTTTCTTCCATGGTTTTTGTCGCATTATGTATTGCCATAGGTGTGGAAATTTTAACAATAAAAGGCGATATAGGACGAATGAATACTGTATTTAAATTTTATTTACAAGTATGGATTTTATTATCTTTATCTTCTGGATATTTTTTATGGGAGATTCTAGATAGAAAATGTGATTTAAAAAATCTTAAATTATATTCTCAAATCAAATATTTGTGGGTATCTGCCTTATTTATATTTTGTCTTTCAAGTATTTTTTATCCTATATATGCTATTCCCGACAGAAATTCTGATCGATTTATCCAAACGCCATTAACTATTAATGGATCTGAATATATGAAAAATGCGGTTTGTATAAGTCATTGTTATCCATTACAGGATAAACCTTTATACCTTAAAGACGATTTTTTGGCTATTGAATGGTTAAAAAATCATGTAAAAGGTTCACCTGTGATTGTTGAAGGGGTAACAGATTTATACATGTGGGGAAGTCGAATTTCTGTGAACACCGGTTTACCGACAGTGATAGGTTGGGATTGGCATCAAAAACAACAACGTTCTGATTATTCGAAATATATTGATATGAGAAATTTTGAACTAAAAAACTTTTATTTTACAGGATCTACTGATAAAGCTTTGACTTTTTTAGATAAATACAATGTGAAATATGTAATTGTTGGAGAATTGGAACGTAAAATTTATTCAAAAGTAGGAATACTTAAATTTGACAAAATGGAACAATTTGGATTAAAAAAAGTTTATTCTTCTAATGATTTATCTACAAAAAGTACAATAATTTATGAATATAAATAGTCAAATTAAAACAATTATTTTTGATCTTTATGGAACATTAGCATTTTTTGATCCTTCTAGAGAAAAAATTCAGAAGAAAGCTGCATCTAAATTTGGGTATAGTTTATCTTTTGAAGGAATAAACAAAGGTTATTTTGAGGCTCAAAAATTTTTTGATTATCAAAATTCTATTAAACTTATTTCAAAATTAAACAGTGAAGAAAAATATCAGTTTTTTTCTAAATATGAGCAATTAATTTTAAAGGGGGATATTATAGATGTAAATTTAAACGAATCAGGAAAAATATGGGAACTTATTAGTATCCAGAATTATGAGATGATTCTATATCCTGATGTAATGAACACATTAAGATCTCTAGGAAATAATTTTAATCTTGGGTTAGCGACAAATATAGATTTAACTTCTCAAGAAATTTCCAATAAATTTCAACTAGAAGGATTAATGGATTTTATATTTACATCCAAAGATTTAAACTTAGTTAAACCTGACAAGAAATTTTTTAGAAAAATTTTATTAGGTACTAAAACTGAAAAAGATAAAATATTATATATTGGAGACCAAATCCAAAATGATATCATGCCTGCAATGTCTTTAGGTTTTAAAACAATTTTAATGGACAGATATAATCAATTTAGTGGTAAATCTATTTGTCCAGTTGTGAGGAATATGGATGAGATTATTAAATTACTATAGGGAAAGAAATGAAACAGAATTCTTATAAGCTACAGCAAACGGTAGTACCTTCACATTATAAATTACATCTTAAACCAGATTTAGAAATGGGAAATTTTACTGGTGAAGTTGAGATCGATATATCTATTTTGAAAGATACTAGTTTTATCGAACTAAATTCACTAGAACTAGAAATCATCGAATCTTCAATTGGGTCTAATTTAGGTATTAATATTGATACTGAAGAAGTCATTTTAAATGAAACTGATGAAAGATTAGTACTGAAATTTAAAAATAATATCAATGTTGGTTTATATAAATTAAAAATTCATTTCAAAGGTGAATTAAATGATCTTCTTCATGGGTTTTATAAATCAAAATTTAAAGATGATTTTGGTGTAGAACATATTATAGCTACTACTCAATTTGAGAGTACAGATGCTAGGAGAGCATTTCCTTGTTGGGATGAACCTTCTTTTAAGGCAACATTTCAGATAATAATGGATGTGGAAAAAGATCAATTTGTTGTTTCAAATGCTCCAATAAAAAACGAAAAGATTATTTCAGAAAATATTCGTAGAATAGAATTTGAAGATACCATCAAAATGTCAACATATTTAGTCGCTTTTATTGTAGGACCATTTGAAGCAACAGATCCTATAGATGTTGACGGTGTACCGTTAAGAATTATTTATCCAAGAGGAAAAGGACATTTAACTCAATATGCTCTTGATGCAGGTGCATATGCGTTAAGGCTATTCTCTTCTTATTATAATATTAATTATCCTGGTCAAAAATTGGATATGGTTGCTGTTCCAGATTTTGCGTTTGGAGCAATGGAAAATCTAGGATGTATAACCTACAGAGAAGTTTTGTTACTTGTTGATAAAACTAAGGCAACGGAATCTGAACTTTTACGTATAGCAGATGTGATTGCACATGAGATAGCTCATATGTGGTTTGGAGATTTAGTTACAATGAAATGGTGGAATGGTATTTGGTTAAATGAAGCATTTGCAACATTTATGGCTACATATTGTTCGGAAAGATTCAATCCTGGTTGGCATAGATGGGATCAGTTCAGTTTAGAGAGATCAATGGCATTTGATGTTGATTCTCTAGAAAATTCTCGTCCTATTGAATATCCTGTTATTTCACCAAAAGATGCAGATGGGATGTTTGATCTATTAACCTATGAAAAAGGTGGTTCAGTATTAAGGATGCTTGAGCAATTTATTGGTCCAGATAAATTTAGAGACGGTGTACGTCATTACTTAAAAAAACATAGTTTTTCAAATACCGATACAAACGATTTATGGGATTCTATACAACAGATTACAGAACTTCCAATTTCAGAAATTATGTACTCTTGGATTTTTAAGAAAGGTTATCCTTTAATAGGGATTGAGAAAGACTTACAAAATAATCAAATAATATTACATCAAAAAAAATTTTCTTATTTTAAATCTTCAAATGATACTGTATGGAATGTTCCAATTTTCTGGAGAAATATTCAGGGGGAAGATCATAAGATTCTTATGTCTAATATTTCTGAAAAATATGAAATCAACAAATATTCTGAGCCATTAATGATAAATTCTGGAGGTAGTGGTTTTTATAGGGTGACATATTCTAAAGAACAATTAGAAAATTTAAAATCTACTATATTTACAGATCTTTCACCTATAGAACGGTATAGCGTGCTGGATGATACTTGGGCGTCTTTATTATCAAACAATACAAATATTATAGATTTCTATAAATTTTTATTAAATTTTAGTCAAGAATCAGATATGGATGTATGGACTTTAGTTAGTGCATGTTTATACAAATTAGAAAAATTTGTTGATAAAAAAGTAGAAAATACATTTCAAAATCAAATTATAAATCTAGTCAATCCGAAATTTTCTCAACTTGGCTGGGAAGGGAAGAATACTGAAAATTCGAGAGATAAGGAATTAAGAGGTGTACTTATACGTTTATTAGGCTATATTGGTGATGAAAAAGAAGTTATAAAAATATCCAAAGAGATACATAAAAATTCAGTATTAAATGAAAATTCTTATGATCCTAATGTACTAGCAGCTATTACATCTATCGTGGCAACAAAAGGAGATAAATCTGATTACAAAACATTTTTGGATTGTTATTTTAACGCTGATAACCCTCAGGTTGAACGTAGATATCTAAATTCACTTAGTTTATTTCCAGGGAAAGATGAAATAGATATAACTTTAAGTAAAACTATTAATGGAGAAATTAGGACTCAAGACTCTCCATATGTTTTAGCAGGATGTCTTAGGAATCAAAACAATGGATGGGTTACTTGGAATTTTATAAAGAATAATTGGGATCAAATTAATGAAAAATTTCCTGCCAATTCAATCGTAAGAATGGTGGGTCCTGTTTCTGGTTTTCATGAAGAAACTCAAGCAGAGGATATAGAAAATTTCTTTTCTGAAAATAATGTACCTCAAGGTGAAATAACTTTGAAGCAAACATTAGAGAAACTAAGAGTTAATGTTGAATTTAAGAAAAGAGTCGCAAAGAGTTTCTCAGATACGATAGAAAAAATATAGATCTCTCTCTTGAAGTATAAGATGTTCTACACTCCAATATTTTATTTATGCGTCAAAAGAGAGATAAAATTCGTAGGGATGTGGTCTTAACTGAATAGGTATAACATCATTTTCTCTTTTGAAATCGATCCATGATTCTATAACATCTTTAGTAAACACATCACCTTTAAGTAAATACTCGTGATCATTTTCTAAACTAGCTAGAGCTTCATCCAAAGATCCGGGAACTTGTGGGAATTTTGATACTTCTTCAGAAGAAAGTTCAAATAAATCTTCTTCTAGAGGTTCTAAATCCTCTCCATACCCATTCTTTATACCATCTAATCCAGCCATTAGCATTGCAGAAAAAGTCAAGTATGGGTTACATGTAGCATCAGCAGATCTAAATTCAACTCTTTTAGCTTTTGGGTTGTCAAAATAAACTGGGATTCTACATGCAGCAGATCTATTTCTAGCAGATAATGCTAATATTGTTGGTGCTTCAAAACCTGGAGTTAATCTTTTGTATGAATTGGTTGTCGGAGCAGCTAGTGCCATAAGTGATTTACCGTGTTTAATCAAACCTCCAATGTAGTTAAGGGCTAATTTAGATAACCCTGCATATTCGTTTCCTGCCATTAATGTTTTTCCATTTTTCCAAATAGATTGATGTGTATGCATACCAGTTCCATTATCATTAAAAATCGGTTTTGGCATAAATGTAGCTACTTTACCATGTCTCTTAGCTACATTTTTG
>CAYVWD010000062.1:0-19273 GCA_964455405.1 uncultured Candidatus Nitrosopelagicus sp.
GAGACCAATCAGTTGCGAATGAATAGCAATTCGCTGTACACCATTGCTAAATGAGTTCATAGTTATATGCCAAAAACCCGATCTAATTAGAGATCGCTCAACTTTGTTTGATTAACAACTTAATCAGCTTTAAATAATGACAAATTTCAGATGTGTTATGAATGGTGACCGTCTATGGACAACCAATCACTCCTAAGATAATTTCCCTATATATAGATGGAAACCAATTTGAAATCTATAACAGAATTTCGAGAAACTATACACATTCATTCCTTTTTGAATCATTAACTGGTCCTGAAGAACTAGCTGAAACATCAATCATGGGGTTTGATCCTGAATTTATTGTCAAAGGATATTATGATAAAGTCACAATCGAAAAGAGAGATGGAACTATTGAATCAATTCCAACTACGGACCCATTAAACAAAATCAAAGAATTAGTTCTAAAAACTAATGACCAATCATACAGATATCTTGGTGGTGCTGTTGGTAACATTAACTATGACGCAATTAGATTATGGGAAAAAATTCCAAAAACCCATCCAACTGAAGAACCAATAATGGAATTTGGAATTTATACTGATGGTATACTATTTGACAATAAACAAAAAAAATCTCTATATTTTTATTATGAAAATAATAGAATTGATGAAATTAAAAGCTCAGAGTCAATCTTTGATGAATTTACCATTTCTGAAATTACCAGTAATATTGATGAACAAAAATTTACCGATATTGTTGATAAAGCAAAAAAATACATCTATGACGGAGATATTTTTCAAGTTGTATTATCTAGAAAGTTTTCTTTCGAGGCAGATGGTGATTATCTGAAGGTGTATGAAAAATTACGTTCGTTAAATCCATCACCATATTTGTATCATATGAAAATGAACCAAAAAACAATAATTGGCTCTAGCCCAGAAATGTTAATTCGAGTTACAAATGATCAAATTGAAACATTTCCAATTGCAGGAACAAGGAAAATCACGGAAGATGCAGAAAAAAATGAAGCAATGAAGAATGAACTGATTAATGATGAAAAGGAGTTAGCAGAGCACACGATGCTTGTAGATTTAGGTAGAAATGATATAGGGCGAGTATGTGATTATGGAACTGTACATGTCAAAGAACTAATGGAGGTGAAAAAATTTAGTCATGTTCAACACATGGTTACACATGTAGTTGGACAATTAAATCCAAAATTTGACATGTATGATGCATTCAAAGCGGTTTTCCCTGCAGGAACTGTATCTGGTGCACCAAAAGTAAGAGCCATGGAAATAATTGATGAATTAGAACCAGAATCTAGAGGTCCATATGCTGGTGCTGTAGGCTATTTCTCATTTAATGGATGCTGTGATTTTGCCATAGCAATTAGAAGTATTATTGCTGAGGGTAAATCAGGATTTGTAAAAGCTGGTGCTGGTATAGTTTTTGATTCTATTGCAAAAAATGAACTTGACGAAACACAACATAAAGCAGATGCAATGATAACCGCATTGAAAGAGGCATCAAAATGAAATTCCTAATAATAGATAACTACGACTCGTTTGTTTATAATTTAGCACAGAGGCTTGGTGAACTTGGCGTTACATCAGATGTGATTAGAAATGATCAACTTACAATTAATCAGATAAAAAATGTAAATTATGATGCAATAATAATTTCTCCTGGTCCTGGTACACCTGATGACAGAAAATATTTTGGAATATGTAAAGAAGTAATAAATGAACTTGGACCTACCACACCAATTTTAGGAGTCTGCCTTGGTCATCAAGGAATAATATCATGCTTTGGTGGAAAAGTTGTTAATGCAGGAAATGTTCGGCATGGAAAAACAAGCCAGATTAAACATTATGATGATTCTATGTTTAATGGTATAAAAAATCCATTTAGGGCAACCAGATATCATTCTTTAGTTGGAGATAAAACAATCATTCCTGATTCGTTGAAAATCACTGCCATTGCAGAAGATGATGGTGAAGTGATGGGAGTTAGTCACAAAAAGTATTTGATTGAGGGTGTACAATTCCATCCGGAATCAATATTGACTGACGAAGGCACAAAAATTCTAGGAAATTTCATAGAGAGGGTAAAAAATGCTTGATGAGTTAATAGTCATATTAGAAAATAATCAAAATCTATCTTTTGATCAAATGACAATTGCAATGAATGAAATTCTTCAGGGGAAACATAGTGATGAAATAATTGCAAAGTTTTTACAAAATTTGACCTTGAAAGGTGAAACCAACGACGAACTTTTGGCAATGCTTGATAAAATGAACCAATTTTCACTTGGCATATCACCAAATTCTAAAAGTAGAATTATCGATATGTGCGGTACTGGAGGAGACAATCTAAAGACATTCAATATCTCGACTACCGCATCATTTGTTGTAGCTGCAGCAGGCTGCTCCGTTGCAAAACACGGAAATCGTTCAGTCTCAAGCGTGTCTGGAAGTGCTGATATTTTTGAACATTTTGGATTTGATTTAGGTTCAGAACCCTCAAAAATTCTCAATATGATTGAAGAGATTGGTATTGGATTCATGTTTGCTCCTAAATTCCATCCGGCAATGAAAAATGTTGTAAATGCAAGAAAAATTTTGGGTAAAAGAACTGCATTCAATCTTTTGGGACCGTTAAGTAATCCAGCAAATGTAAAACATCAATTAATTGGAGTTTTTGCTGATGACTACATCAAAAGAATTGTAAAAATTATGCAAAAGAATCACTCTGAAACAATTCTTGCTGTAAGATCAGATGATGGTATGGATGAACTATCTGCAATATCAAAAAATAAAGCGTGCATGTTAAAAAATAACAAAATTATGGAATTTATAATTAATCCAGAGGATTACAATATCAAAACAGGTAATTTATCTGATCTACAGGTTTCAACAAAAGAAGAAGCTGTAAATGCATTTCTTAGTGTCTTGAACAATACATCAAATAAAACAATGATGGATGTTACTACATTGAATGCAGCGGGAGGTTTACTGGTAGGCGGAATGTGTGATAAGTTTGATGAATGTGTAGAGCTTGCTAGGGACACAATTAAAAATGGCAAAGCTTTTGAAAAATTAAAACAATTTGCCAAAGAAAACAACGCATTAGAAAAACTAGAGGAGGCTGATTAAATTGGAAAATATTTTAGAAAAGCTTGTGAGTAATTCAAAGAAAGCAATCAGCGATGGAATTTACACTGTTACCGAATCACTTTCAAATTCTGAAATTAATTTTGAAGAAGTTCTAACTAAATCACAACATGCTACTTTAATTACTGAAGTGAAATTTTCATCACCTGCATTGGGTAATATAAGAAAAGCTTCTGATCCAGTTAAAATAGCATTAGAGATGATTAGTGGGGGGGCTTCTGCGTTATCTGTACTTACTCAGCCATATTTGTTTGATGGATCTCCTGAACTTTTTATGAAGATAAGAAAGGAGGTAACAGTTCCAATGCTGATGAAAGATATCATAGTAGACAAAATACAAATAGATGCAGCAGAAAAAATTGGGGCTGATTATTTTTTGTTGATACAATCAATCTTTGATAAAAAAATGGTGGGAGATATGGAGGAATTAATTCAATATGGTCATAAAAAAGGTCTAAAAGTACTCGTGGAAGCACACACAATGGAAGAGTTTGAAAATGCATGCAACGTGGATGCTGATATAATTGGAATTAATAACAGAAATCTAGATACACTAAAGATAGATCTGAATATAACAAAAAACATTCTTGAAAAATCCAACCATACAAAAATAATTATTTCTGAAAGCGGAATAGAATCACCTGATGACATTAGATTTCTTCATAAATATGGAGCAAAAGGATATCTTGTAGGAACATCAATAATGAAAAATGACAATGTTGAAAAAACAGTTAGGGAGTTGGTAAATTCAATATGAAGATAGGAATTCCAAAGAATGGGAGATTTGGTGATTTTGGTGGAAAATACATACCAGAAACTCTTGCACCAGCAATTGAAGAACTTGAAAAAAATTATTTGAAGATTCGAAATGATGCAGTGTTCAAAAAAGATCTTAATAAATTCCTTGTAGAGTATGCAGGTAGACCAACCCCACTGTATTTGGCTAAGAATTTAACCAAAAAAAATGGTGGTGCAAAGATCTATCTAAAAAGAGAGGATCTTCTACATGGTGGTGCGCACAAAATAAACAATACCCTTGGACAGGCATTGCTTGCAAAAAGAATGGGTAAAAAAAGAATCATTGCAGAAACTGGTGCAGGACAACATGGAGTGGCAACAGCAATGGCTTGCGCATGTCTTGGGTTAAAGGCTGAGATTTACATGGGACGCGTAGACATCGAACGCCAAAAACAAAATGTTTTTCGCATGGAGTTATTAGGTGCAAAAGTACACTCTGTTAAATCTGGCTCACAAACTCTAAAAGATGCAATAAATGAAGCTATGAGAGATTGGATCACAAACGTAGAGTCAACATATTATTTACTAGGTTCCGCAGTTGGTCCACATCCATATCCATTAATGGTTAGAGACTTTCAATCAGTAATTGGAAATGAGATTAAAAAACAAATGAAGAAAATTCCTGACACTGTAATTGCGTGTGTTGGAGGAGGTTCTAATGCAATTGGAACATTTTATCCATTGATTGATTCTAAGGCTGAAATAATAGGAATTGAGGCTGGCGGTAAAGGATTAAACACGCTTCATCATTCAGCACCACTTTCAGCAGGAACCAAAGGTGTTTTACATGGAATGATGACATATCTGATGCAAGATTCACAGGGTCAAATTCAAGAAACGCATAGTATTTCAGCTGGATTAGATTATCCAGGTGTTGGTCCAGAGCATTCATTTCTTAAAGATAAAAAACGCGTAAAATACAAAGCAATCACAGATGATGAAGTAATAAATGCATTTTTGGTTCTTACGAGAACAGAAGGTATCATACCTGCACTCGAATCTGCACATGCAATTGCATATGCAATGAAAGTTGCAAAAAAAATCAAAAAATCTAAGTCAGTTGTTGTTACACTATCAGGCCGTGGTGACAAAGACATCGGAATTGTACAGGAGTATATGAAAAAAAATGTCAAGAATAAAAGAAAAATTTAATGAATTAAAAACCAAAAAGGAAAAAGCCTTGATATCATACATCATGACAGGCTATCCATCTGAAAACGCAACGTTATCAGCTGTGAGAGGATTGGTCAAAGGAGGAGCCGATATTATTGAGCTCGGTTTCCCATTTTCTGATCCTATAGCTGATGGTCCAACAATACAAAATGCAAGCACGGGTTCATTAAACAATGGAACTAAAGTTGAAAAATTTTTCAAACTTGTAAAAAAAATTAGAAGAGAAACCAACATTCCTCTCATATTGATGACCTACACAAATATTTTGTATAACAAAGGATATCAACAATTTATTAAAAATGCAAAAAAGTCTGGCATTGATGGGTTGATTTTACCCGACATGGCGATAGAAGAGGCAAAGAGCTATCTTTCAGCAGCAAAAATAGAAAAAATGGATACAATTTTTCTTGTTTCTCCCAATACACAAAAGGAGAGATTGGTAAAAATTGCCAAGGCCACATCGGGATTTCTATATATGGTAGCAGTCTTTGGTACTACAGGTGTTCAAACTAAAATCCATCAATATACAATTGATGCCTTAAAATCTACAAAACGCTCTGTAAAATCAATCCCTGTTGGTGTTGGCTTTGGAATATCGAATGAAAGGGATGTGAGAAAATATGTCTCCGTTGGTGCAGATGCTGTCATTGTTGGAAGTGCTAATATCAAAATTATGGAAAACACGCCTATTTCAAAACTAGAAAATAGAATTCATACATTCACAAAAAAATTGAAAGATCAGACCAGATAGAGCGAATAGAATAAAAATAGGATAACTCTTTCAATTATGTGCAGACGAAGTTTATTTTTGTTACAGGCGGAGTTATGTCCGGTCTTGGAAAGGGTGTAGTCGCTTCATCAATTTCAAAATTATTACAATTATCAAATCAAAAAGTTTCATGTGTAAAAATTGATCCTTACTTGAATTTTGATGCAGGAACTATGAATCCTATCGCACATGGTGAAGTGTTTGTAACAGAAGATGGAGGGGAATGTGATATGGATATAGGAAACTATGAAAGATATCTAAACCAAAACATACCAAAATCTCATAACATCACAACTGCCCAAATTTATTCCAGTGTAATAGAAGCAGAGCGAAAAGGCAAATATCTTGGTGCGTGCGTTCAAATAATTCCACATATAACAGATGAAATAAAAAATCGAATTAGAACAATAGCGAATGATGAGCAGTTAGATATCTTAATTGTAGAGTGTGGGGGAACTGTAGGTGATATTGAGAGTCTCCCATTTTTAGAAGCACTTAGACAAGTCAAAGTGGAGGAAGGTCCTGAGAATGTTATTTTTGTACATGTTACACTTGCGCCATCATTAGATGTTGTTGGGGAACAAAAAACAAAACCAACACAGCATAGTGTTCAAGAACTTAGAAGAATTGGCATACAGCCAGATTTACTTTGTATTAGATGTTCAGCTCCATTAGAAGAAAAGACAAAACAAAAGATCTCAATGTTTACTAATGTTACAACAAAAGATGTGTTCTCATGCCACGATGTAAAATCTATCTTTATGGTTCCACAAGCATTATTTGAGCAAGGATTAGTTGATGTTATCTTTAAGAAATTTGAACGCGTGGGATATGTTAATGCGTCTGAAAATTGGGATAAATGGAATAAAATCGTTAGTTCAATGAATACCGAGGGTGATCCAATCAAGATTGCAATGGTTGGAAAATATGTTACATTAGCAGATAGTTATGTCAGTGTCAATCATGCATTAAAACACGCAGGTGCATCAATTGGTCGGCCTATAGCAATTGATTGGATTGATTCAGAAACACTGAATGGGAACATAAACACGCTTGAAAAGTATGGTGGGATTTTGGTTCCAGGTGGATTTGGAACAAGAGGCTCTGAAGGAATTATAGAAACTGCAAATTTTGCACGGGAAAAAAATATTCCGTATTTGGGAATTTGTTTTGGCTTCCAACTTGCAGCAGTATCATTTGCAAGAAATGTATGTAATTTAACCAACGCTAACTCGACTGAGATTGATAATAAAGCTGAACATGCAATTATTGACATTTTGCCAGAACAAGATGAGACGACTGATATGGGAGGCTCACTTAGATTAGGCGCAAATAAAATAAATATTAGTGAACAAACAAGTGCACAAGAAATTTACCAATCTAATTTAATTTCGAAAAGGCATCGTCATAGATACGAGTTTAATACAAAATATCTTGATCAGTTTAAGGAAAAGGGAATGAATTTTTCAGGTGAGAGTGATGGTGGAAGGAGAATGGAGATTTTAGAAATTCCATCACATAGATTTTTCATTGGTGTACAATATCATCCAGAATTTGACAGTAGGCCTGGATTTCCAGAAGAGATTTTCAAAGCATTTACCATTGCGTCAGGAAAAAATTAATCCATTTTTGAAATTTCATAAATTTTTTGTCGTGAATCTCTAATTGAAATTTTTCTTTTGACATACCCTTTTTCCAATAAATGACTCATAGCTAAGCGCACTGTCCTGTCAGGCAGAAGTGTTTTAGAAACTAACTCTTTTTTTGTCATTGAACCTTCATATTCTTATATTTTTAGAAGTAATTTAGAGCTAGGTGGCATATTAAACAAATCTTCTGCCAACTTAACTTTTTTTGCAAGTGCCGAGATTGTAGTTCGATCTTTAACAAGACGAATAATCTTTGCTGATGGAACAAACTTCGTTGCTTCAACCATCTTGTTTACTTTATAACGATCAAGGCCATCTAATACAACTTCACAATAAAGTCTAGCGGAAATCTCATCAATTTCAATTACACTTTGGTTTGATACAATTAATGGACGACGAATTATATCCAATGAGTTTACAGAGATTATTCCAAATACTGATGAATCTTGAAATATCACTGGTCCGCCTGCCGACATAGAATAGGCCGATGAGCCAATTGGGGTTGATATTATTATCCCATCACTACTATCATGCCAAACCTGATCACCGTTTATGCGCAATGTATGTTCCATTAACATAGCACTTTTTGATGGAAATACTGCAACGTCGTTTAATACAGGATACACACTTTTTCCGTCAATTTTTACACCAAGTCTTGTAACCTCCTCAATGTGGTAGTCCATTTTTTTTAATCTCTTTGCATAGGTTGAAAATTGTTTTAGATCAACTTGAGCCAAAAACCCATCTGATTCTGATTCGTTTATGCCGAGAACCGGAATGGATGAATTAAATGTTCTATGAAAGTAATTTCTAACACCTTTATCACCACCAAGCACTAAAACACAATCAGGTTTTCGTGATTTGTTTTTAGCGCTCAAACTATAATGTGTGATCCCATATTCGTCTAATGTTTGTTTCAAATATGTTATTGATGATTCTGTTGTCCCATTCCCAAATATACCAACTTGCATAGATAACTAATTTTTCAAACTGCAATATATGTTAGATCTGTCGAAATTGAACTGTGTTGTAAAAATACGAACCGTTGTTTTCAATTGCACTTTTCTGTGGCACTTTTTCTATACCAAAATTTTTTGTCTCTAACGCAGCTTGTGCTGCACCACCTGCAAATGATAATGCCCACAAAAAATCTTTTTCACGTAACATTGTACAACAAAATGTTGCGCAGAAGATATCACCTACTCCAGTAGTATCCAATAAATGTAAATTTGGTAACCGTATGGTGTAAATTTTATCTTTTATCAAAAGAGAGATCTCTTGTTTATTTGTTAATATCACGTTTTCAATTCCAGCTTTTTGTAATGATAATAACGCAGAATCATCATAAGCGCCTGTAAGCGCAAAAAGTTCATCACGGTTAGTTTTGATAGCTGAGACCCCAGTTAGATCTATTTTTCTACTATTTAGCGAAATTTTATTTTCTGAATCATGTTGACGTAAGAATCCTTGTGGATCTAAAAATGTAAAATCTGTTGACTGCTTAATTTTTTCAAATAATTCATCGCTAATTTCGTCATAAACTGGACTAATTATGGCACAATCATTTTGTTCATCAATGAATTCTAATGACTCACATTTATTTTGAATAAATAATTCTCTATCAGAATCATACAAGATGATTTTGAACCTAGTTGTGTTTTTATCAGAGAGATTATTTATCATTCTAACTTTATTTTCCTGTAAAAACTCACTTAAAGGAAAATCTGCACCATGTTTAGTTATGAGATTAACATCAAATTTTTGATTTCTTGCAGTTAGAGAGCAATAAGAAGCCGGACCTCCAGGTAATTCATATACATTATCACCGTAAACGATTGTATCAATTGTACAATGTGAATAGATACTTACTTTCATAACAATACAAAATACTGTATTGATTTAGTTTTTTGCATTTTTTTGCTGACATTTTTTGCATACAGTCTTTCCATGTATTATAACAACTTCAACGTTAGATTTCAGGCACGTATGACACAAGCCATTCATGATCTACCTATTTTTTTGTATAATAAAATTTTTTCAATTAGCGTAATATCGCATTTATATATTGATTCGGATAACGCAATTTATGCCATTAAAACGTGCAAGTAGGGGTAGACGAAAAGGCGGTAAAGGCTCATCGGGCGTAATTCAATGTGTAAACTGTGGTGGAACCGTTCCAAAGGACAAGGCAAAAAAAGTCACGTCAAGATTGAGTTTGGTTGAACATCAACTTGCAAAAGAACTACGTGCACAAGGTGCATACATCTCAGCTCCAAAAATTACTAAATGGTATTGTATATCATGCGCAATACACTTCAAAGTATTAAAAATTAGATCTGCCAGCCAACGACGCCAACATACAAAACTACGATAGATTATCGGTTTTTTATAAGAACTGCAACTCTTTGCATCAAAGTGATACCTGCAATTATTATCACTATGATTACAGCAATTTCAATGAATCCAATAATACCTATTATTGCAATCACCAGTAATCTTTCTGCACGTTCACCAATACCTATTCCTTGCATTTTAATTCCAGCCGAGTCAGCCAAAGCACGTGTGTAACTTACCAATAATGATAATGTAATTGCAAGAAATACGAGATATGGCTCTGTATAATTTCCAACCAGAATGCCAAAAAATATTGCGACTTCTGCTATTTTATCAAATACAGAATCTAAGAATCCTCCCTTTTTGGACATCTTTTTTGTGTATCGTGCAACTTGACCGTCAACTATATCAAAAAATCCTGATACCAACAATATGATACCACCAATGATTAGCGAGTATTCATAGCCTAATCCATAAACTATTGATGATACAAATGCAAAAATCAATCCTATTACTGTGAATACATTTGGAGAAAGACCAGTGGCGGCAAAAGTTTTGCCAATCTTTTCTAGGGTAGGTTTTAGTGAGTCTCTAAGATTATTCAGCATGGTTCATCGCTATTATTGTTGATATCATCTTCGCAGCAAGTGATGCAGTAGAGCCATTATCGAATGATGGGTTTAGTTCGACTATATCTGCAGCAACTATTTTTCTTTCTTGAAGTGATGTTATCAGATCATATAACTCACGAGATGTAATTCCTACTGCCTCAGGATTTCCAACGCCAGGGGCAAATGCAGGATCTAAAATATCCAAATCAATACTAGTGTAAATAGAATCAAAATTTTTGGTTGCATTTTTTAACAAGCTTGGACCATCACCATCACGAATTTGCTTATCTGTGATCGTTTGAATATTGTTTTCCTTTAAGAATTCTAATTCCTCTTTGACGTATGCACGTGCGCCAACATGAACTATGTTCTCAGAACCACGTTTCTCAACAATTCTTCTAAGATACGCTGCATGACTTAATTTCATATCTGCATATTGATCGCGTAAATCATAATGCGCATCAAATACAACATAACCCGTATCCTTTGGAAAACTCATGTATGTCCCAAGTGTAAGAAGATGTTCACCGCCTAGGATGATTAACTGATTTTTATTTTTTTGAAGTTCTGTGGTTGTTTTTTCAACCATAGAAAGCATCTCTGTTGCTGAAACAGTATGCTGTATATTTCCCAAATCCTGTATGTTAGCGGTTTCCAAATCTACTCCAAAGTTTGGCTCAAATATCTCAATATTGTTAAATGCTTCACGTATAACATCTGGACCAAACCTACATCCTGGTTTGTAAGAATGCGTTGAATCAAATGGAATTCCAAATATAGATGCAGTAGGTTCTGAATTATTATCAGGAGAAATAATCAATGGAGATTGTGTCAAATACAGATCTGTGTAACTCATCTTATCTCAATTTGAAATTATTCCATTAGATAAACTCATACCTGAATTACAGGCCTTTTTGAGAGTAACAAAGGAACGTTAAGTGAAGAGTATGGTTTGCCTTTGGTTTGAGCGCTAATTTCGGATATAAACTCATCAAATGGCAATTCACGTACATCACTTGTATTTCTATCACGAATACTAAGATTCTCTGAGTTAGCTTCTCGCTCACCAATTACCAATATGTAACGTATCCATTCTTTCTCTGCATCTCTTATGCGCTTACCAATTGAATCATTTCTATCATCAATATCCGCTCTGATATTTTCATTAGATAGTGTCTTAGCCAAATTTTGGCTAAATTTCAAATACTCGTCTTTAAGTGGGATAACTCTTACCTGCGTAGGTGCAAGCCAAAGTGGTAACTGTGGTTTACGCCCTTCTTTAGAGTCAGTGGCTGCTTTTTCTAGTAAAGTATACATTACTCTTTCAATTGCGCCACTAGGAGAGTTATGTAATATTATTGGATTCTTTGGCGTGTTGTTTTCATCTATAAATTCTATACCATATCTACTCCCATTTTCTACATCTATTTGATCGGTTGATAACGCAGATGCCTTACCAGAATTATCAATATAATTAAATTCCCATTTTAGTACAAAGTAAAAGAATCGCTCTTTCCACATTTGCACTAATACTGGCTTGCCAATTTTTTTGACCGTTTCAATAATTAGATCTTTATTTTCATTGTAAAAATCCTCAGTGAAGCGTATAGCCATTTCATAATCATCTGGTGTTATGCCAACACCATTTAGAACATCACGTGACAGATCAAATCTAGTTCTAAATTCTTCTACAGCTTGTGGCATATCACTGCAAAATGCGTGACAGTCAGGCATCGTAAATGCTCTTAATCGTCGTAGTCCAACTAATTCACCTGATTGTTCTCGTCTAAAGCTATAGCGTGTTAATTCGTATAAACGGTATGGCAGATTCTTGTATGACATTTGAAAGTCATGTGCCATAAGAAACTGACCAAAACAAGCTGCAAATCTCAAAAATAGGTGCTTTCCTTCTGCATCTATGCTGTATTGCCTCGCTGGAAATCTATTGAAGTAACTTTCCATGCTAGGATGATGTGAATCATACATGATTGGCGTTTCAACTTCATACCCACCGTATTCTTTCACCTTGTCAGTCACATAATGTTCCAACTGTGATTTGATGAGACGACCGTTTGGGAAATAACGCATATTTCCTTGATCAGATGCTGATTCATAATCTGCAATTGCAAGTTTTTTCATTATGCCTACATGTGGAGGAGGCTCATCAGAACCTCTTTTTTTGGCAGATTCGTATTTTGCTAGCATTTCAAGTTTTTTATGTTTTGAAAAATTAAATTTGTCAAATTCTTCCAATTTTCCATCTGGAGATAATATGTACCAGTATGATTTTATTTTGGATTCAGATTCTAGTGCAGTTGATGTCTGTTCTTTTTTTGATTTGGATGTAATTACTTTGGAACTTTCTGCTAGCGGATGACCCTTAACTTTGACATTATATGATTTAGTCCAGCCAAAAGGAGCACGGCTAACTTGTAATTCAGAGCATTGACTTTCCATCAACTTCAGTAGGGACAGAGCGGTTAAGGGGGCAGCCAAATCAGAGCTTAGATGAGCATATGGATATAATAGTAATTTTTGACATCCAATTTTTTTCATTGATTCTTGGATTTGTGATATGGCATCTTGAGCAATGTCTTCATTATCGTCTTTTTCTACTGCCACAAAACAAACAACAACCTCATCAATAGAGATATGTTTTGGATCGATTTCTTCAGCAGACTGTATCTCTTTTTTTGTAGGTTCGTATGATATGTTATCACAGTGTAGTTGTAGTATTCTCATTAATTCATGCCTCAGACTGTATTTGTTTTTCAGGAATTTCCATTTTTGATTTTTTTAGATAAATTTTTTTCAATTCATCATATTTTTTTTGTTTCTCTGGATCTAAGTCTATTACTCCCATGTAATATGATAATACCCACACAACTTATAATTTTCTAATAGTATACAATAACTATGGATAAAAAGAAAAAAGACGTCGAGAATAACCATTTTGAAAATGATGACCCCACTCAGTTTGAACATGAAAAAATGGAAAAATTGGCAAAAGAGGCAATAAAAAAATTCAAATCATTATGATTTTATTAAAACTGATTCAGTTATGAGAATCCGACCCCAAATGTGTCACCTTTTTGTAATGGATCCTCATCAGATGAACTTTTCATTTGTAAGTACAAAAATGACTCGGCTACAATTTCTGGTGCATAAGATTCTGGAACATTAAGGGATACTGCATATTTGATATATTGATCCATAACAGATGGATCTTGTTCATCATGTGCTGTCCCATCCTCCTGAATTTTTGACGCTATACGTAAAACAATTTTGTTACGTTCAGAATCATCCATTATAAACTTGATAAACATTCAACTATTAAAATATCAAACTTCGTTTTCATCATGTCCAACCACATGGTCACTGCAATAATACAAATCGTTCATGTTACAATAAAACATGCTCTGGTGATCACATAGTGCGCATTTTGGTTTTTTATCATCATCTGACAGCTTATAATGATAATTCCTACTGTTCATATTTTGTTTTTGAGTGATAGTGTACATCGTAATAGAAGACTTGATAAGCCAAGATTCTCAGTTAGGAATTTTACTGAATCCTCTAATGCATTTTCTCCTCTATACCCCTCGTCATATAATACCTCAATAGAACCTTTGTCAGTTTCAACATATGCAGTGATAATAGTAAAAGTTCCAAGATTTTTATCTACATTCTGTTTGTATGAGCGCATTTCTACTATTTGAATTTGAATCTCCTCTTGAACAGATTTACCATTTTTGATTAATGAGATGGTTTGGTCTGGTTCACGATCAATCTTAGATGGTTCTGCAACATCAACAATCTTCATATTATTTCACTGATGAATTATCTTTTACTATTTTTCGCTTTTCTTCTGTTAGCTTTTTGATCAGCAAATCTCATATGTTTTCCAGTTTTTCTTTTTGGCATATTCTAATCTTATTTTTTACCATGATAAGTCATTCGGTAAAAATATGTAAAAATTAAAAGTGGGTATAAAATGCCCCTTTCATGGGAAAATCATTTATGATTCTGTTGGGAGTAATTGCCGTTACCGCATTCTCAGCATCGGCATTTCTTTTTAGTGATAATAATATCACATTTGACCTGCCTGTAACTACGCAGTCAGGTAATTTAGATAAGCAATCACTTCTAAATGAAATTAATGCTTGTGCAGAACAGAATCTTAATGGACATATGTCAATTAACTCATTCAATACTAACATGTTGATGAATCTCAAACAAGAAGTAATGAATGCTGAAACAGAAAAAACATTAGAGGGAATCAGGAATACATTATATCAGGTTACTGACTGCAAGCAAGATAACTCATACTATTTACCATAATTAATCTCTGTCATATCTTGCACGCTCTAGATCTCGGTCATCCTTAGTCTCTTTTTTCCATTCTTTATAGTGCTGCTTACATAGAACAGATTTTTTTCCAGAAGAGTTTAATCTTAATCCTGCATCCTCAATTTTTTTAGTATTAAGTGAACGAACACCGTCATCACTACATCCATCAACATTACACTTTGCGCCCTTGTTAACTAATCCCATAAATTCTATTTTTTCTTAGTATTATTAAACTTGAAAAATGGCAAAAAATTTGTTCGTTTATAAATAGCGCTAGAAGTAAAGTTGTATGGGTAATAAAAACAAGTCAGTTTCATCAAATGAGAAGTCTCAAAAAACAAAAGACTCAAAAGGTAAAAAAGACAAAAAACATACCTCAGATAAAAAAGAGATTGCAGTTTTTATAAATGAGCAGGATGCTGTAAAAATCATTAATTCAGCAAAAGTTATTACAGTTCAAGATATTGCAAGGCAAACTAATGTAAAGATTTCCACCGCCAACACATTTCTTAAAAAATCACTTAGTGAAGGAATAATTAAAAAAGTTGGTGGTTTTAGTGGTCACTACATTTATGAACCTGTTTCAAAGTAAAGTGCTATTTCATCTCCTGATTTAACATCTGATAATAATTTTGGATCATCTAATATTTTACCAATAATTGACATGTCTTTTTGAGTTTTTGAATCTGAATGAAAGAAACAGATTGCGTGTGCCACCGACAAAAATGCAATGTCACCTTTTTTAAATTCTTTAGATGCCCTCTCCAATCCAGCATTAACAGATGTTTCAAAATACACTAAAGAATTTTCTATAATATGTGCGTGTCCGGTTAAAGGGAGTGATCGAGTAATTTTTCCAACTAACGTAGGAGCAAGATGACGTTTTAGATTACATCTTAATTTTACTTTACCGTTAATATCTAAAATCAATGATAGTTTAGAAACAGAGCCACCATTCAATATCATTTACAGATGTTTGGATTATATATTGGCTGATATGGTAAAAAACAACACTTGACGGAAAAAAGCAAAGCGCAAACTGATGACACATCAGACTCAATTCTTGAGATTGAAGAATCATTTGAACCACAAGAAGTAGAAACCAAAATAACTGTAGACGCGAGTTTAGAAAAGGCTATTGAATTATATAGAAAAGTACGTGAACGGGATGGTCCGTTATCTGATAATGAGTTGGAATTACTAGACAAAGAATGTGAAGTGATTAGAAATAGAGAAATTATAACATCGGATGTAGAACATGAAATTCAAGAATTACAAAGTGAGAATAAAATTCTGATGGGTCCACCAAATCTGACAAGATTTGAAAAGGCTAGAATTATGGGTGCACGTGCATTACAATTATCACTAGGTGCACCGACATTTATTGAAATTCCAGAAAGTGCCGCAACGTCACTTGATATAGCAATGGAGGAACTAGATCAACGCCTGATTCCAATTTCTATACGTCGTGTATTACCAAATGGTGATTTTCAAAATATACCTCTCTTTGAATTTAAAAATGAATGATTGGTCTATAAAATTTAAAAACACATCATAAAAATCATAGTTAATTGAAACTAGAAGACGCTACACGAAATACTGGCGAATTTTTTGTGCACGATGATCCTATAATGCAGTGTGCAACAGATGCTCTCATGCTAATTTCAAAAATTGGAAAAATTCATTTGAAAGCAAAAGGAATCTTGATACCAAATGCAGTTGCTGTTGCAAATATCATTGTTGATAATTTTCTAAAAAACAATTCAAAAATTGATAAAATTATCTTAGATAGTGAGATTTCAGAAGATGATGGAAAAATGGTTTCAAATATTGAAATAATTCTTTCGAAAAACTAGAAAATACTTCCAGGCCCTTTTACAAGCATATTTTCGCATTCCTTACATATCGCCTCGTCAATATCTGACTCTAAGTTATGATGGATATCACAAATCAGTAGACTTGATTTAATATAGTTACAAAGTCCAATGAATTTTGATAGACTGGATGGTGTGTATGCCTTATCAGATGAAAGGTTATCACAGATATCATCAATCATTTCAGAAACTTGTTTTTCTGCAACAAGTTTTTTAATTAACTCTGGATCACCTCTTGTTCCACGAATGTAATTACTAATTGCAGCTTGTGTAACACCTAGCATTTTCGATATAACTTCTTCACGAATCTCATGTTTTTCTGCAAGAGTTCGCGCAATAATTGCACGTAACGCAGGAATTAGTGTTTTTGATTCTATTTCTGCTGGTAAAAGCATGAGAGAACTGAAATTCTATAATATAAAAATCCGTTTAAAATTAGCTATAACTATTTACTCATTATTACTATACAATTTTGAGTATCATGACTGATCTGTTAGAAGAAATTAGAACAATTATTCAACAAACTACCATTGAATGTGATGCAAATTGGATAGCATTTTCAGGTGGGCTTGACAGCAGTATAATTGGGCATTTGAAAAGTGATCAAGATGTTCATGGAATAACAATTATCACGAAGGATTTTCTTGGTACAGATTTATCATATTCACAAATTGCTGCAAAGCATATTGAAATTCCGTTGGAATTAAATTATATTGATATGAATGATATTCTAAACGCAATAAATGAAACAGTAAAAATTTTAAAAAATTTTAATGATATTGAGATTAGAAATTCAATTGTATCGTATCTCTACATGAATTCGCTGAAGAAGAAAAATGTGACAAAAGTGATGACTGGTGATGGTGCTGATGAAATATTTGCTGGATATAATTTTTTGATTAAAAAAACTCATGCCGAGATACTTGATGAATTAAAAAGAATGAAGAAAGTTATGCACTTTACATCACAGAAAATTGCACAAAAACTAGGTATGTCAATTGAAATGCCATTTATTGATACAAAAATAATCAGTTTTGCCGAAAAACTACCAATTGACTTACTTGTAAATCAAAAAGATGGAACTACATTTGGCAAGTGGATTTTACGGAAGGCGTTTGAAAAAGATTTACCGTCAAATATCATTTGGAGAAAAAAAACCCCAATGCAGGATGGTTCAGGCACTGTTGGTCTAACCAGTCTGTTTGAATCAATAATCACCGATGATATATTTACTGAAAAAAAAGAAAAGATCAAAAATGAAGATGGGATAACAATTAGAACAAAAGAATCACTACATTACTATGAAGCGTACAAGAAAGAATTCAGTAGTCTTCAGCCACAAGTGGGAAAAAGTTTGTGCTCTGACTGTAATTCAGAGATAATGAATGATTCAAGGTTTTGTAGAATGTGTGGAAAGTTTCCACTCACTTAGCCCTTTTTTTCCATTTTTTTGGTTTTTTAATAAAGATCTTTCTGCATCCATTACAACAAAAATAATATTTTTTTTCATCATATTCATGAACTATAGCTAAGCTTTCATCAAATTCCAAACCACACACAGGATCAGTGACTGACATATTTTTTTCCATTACATGATGTATTTATCTCTAACAAGTACTAACAAATTTTATTATACTTTTATGATGTTAAATTTTTCACGGTTTTTGCAAAATCATCTTCAGAAAGCACATCAATTTTCATAACTTCAAGATTTTCTGTTACATGTGCATCAGACTTTTGCCCAACTAATGGTGCAAGAACCCCTGGTGTTGAACGAATAAACTGGAGTAGTCCAACTGATGGTGATACTTCCGATAACTCAGGTTTGTCTTTTGCCCAATCAACTAATCTTCCCTGCATAAATGGGACACTAGTAAAAACTCCAACATTCAGTTGTTTGGCAGAATCCAATATTGATGCAGACTTGCCATCCACTAGCTGGTTTTTCTGCATGAATGCTTGATCAAAATGCAGATTATATGGTAACTGAATAAATCTAAATCCATGATCATCACCACCAACACTCTTTGCAATTTCAATTACTTTTTCTAGTGATAAGAACATCTTGTGTTCTTCCGCAACTCTAAAGCATTCCCATGTTGCCATTCCGTAAAAACGTATTTTGCCGTCTTTTCGTTTCTGCTCATAAAATTCAAACACGTCTTTCAATTTTTGAAGAAATATCTCTTTTGACATATCTGGATTACCTTCGACAGCATTGTGAAGATATATCAGATCTATGCATTCAAGTTGTAAATTCTTGAGACTTCTGTTTAATTGGTCTTCAAGATATGGGATAGTCATACAGTGATAGCCAGATGAAATGTCACCTTCCTTTACTATTCCAGGTTTTCCAAGCTCACGCATAACATATTGCATTAAATCCTCTTGTATATCACCATCATTTGTTACATACCCATTTTTGGTTGAGATAAAAATCTCATCACGTGAAATCTTGTTCTCATTAACCAGTTCAGAGATAGCCTGACCAACGCTTCGTTCTGCCTTTTGTGCACGATAGTTAATCGCAGTGTCAATTACGTTGACTCCGGCAAGA